>NZ_LGSU01001460.1 GCF_002260545.1 Hydrocoleum sp. CS-953
GTATCAAAGTTTTACAAGTAATAAAGATAATTAAATGATTGAACAACAAATAATTAACAGTTATCAGTAACTACAGTTAATATCAGATTTTCAAGTAGATAATGAAAATTATATATTTTGGAAAACTGATAACTGATAACTGTTAACTGATAACTGTTAAAAAGAGCGCCTCCAATTAAAGAACTTCTCTAACATATTCTGCTGCGATAAATTCTTGGCATATTTCTGCTTTTTCAACAATAAACCTGCTTTACTATTTACCTCAGATAAAGTCGGATAAATATGAATCCCAGTCAAAGCAGAAACAGGCAATTTATTCGACATTGCCAAAACAACTTCATGGATTAATTCACCAGCAGAAATACCAACTAAATGCGCTCCTAAAATTTCTCCATTTCCCCTAGTGATAATTTTACCAAATCCAGTTGTAGCTGCCTCAGCTTGAGCGCGGTCTACACCAGAAAAAGGTTGCTTCAAAATATAAACATCATCTCCATAGCGTTTCCTTGCTTGCTCTTCTGTTAAACCTACCCTTGCCAATTCTGGATCAGTAAAAGTTGCCCAAGGAATAACTCGATAATTGGCTTTACTAATAGGGAAAAATAAGGCATTTGTTAAAGCAACAACTGCTTCATAACCCGCTACATGAGTAAACTGATAACCACCAATTACATCTCCACAAGCATAAATTTTAGAATTAGTAGTTTGCAGCTTTTCATTAACAATAATTCCTTGCTTTCCTACCTCTACACCAGCAGCTTCTAAATTCAAAGATTCTACATTAGGCAACCTACCACCAGCAACTAAAATCTCATCAACTATAATATTTTTTCCACCTGCTATTATTTGCTTTTTCCCATCTACAACTTCCACTTTTTCCGCCCTAGTTTCCTTTAAAATCTTAATCCCTTCCGACTCAAATTGTTCCTGTACAACTAGAGCAGCTTCCGGTTCTTCTTTTGGTAAAATATGACTTCTACTAGAAATAATAGTCACATCACTACCAAGACGAGAAAAAGCTTGACCTAATTCACAACCTATCGGACCGGCGCCAATTACTGCCAAATAATTTGGTCGTTCTTGTAGAGAAAATACCTTTTCATTTGTTAGAAAACCAGCAGAATTTAATCCCTCCACAGGTGGAATTGCAGGTCGAGAACCTGTGGAAATAACAAAAGCTCTTGCAGTTAATTGTTTACCATCAACTTCAAAAGTTTTCTTATCTATAAATTTACCTTCTCCAAAAATAACTTCAACACCCAAACCTCTAAATCTTTCTGGCGAATCATGGGGTTGAATATTAGCTATTACTTGTTGAGCATGACCAGTTGCTTTAGCAAATTCGATTTCTGGAGGTTGAGTATAAATGCCAAAATTAGCAGCATTTTTTACTTGGTAAGCAACACGAGAAGCATGAATTAAAGACTTACTAGGAACACAACCAAACCATAAACAATCTCCCCCCAATTTATCCCTTTCTACTAATGCTACTTTAGCTTTTAATTGAGCAGCAGCAGAAGCTACTACTAAACCAGCAGAACCACCGCCAATAATTACAATATCATATTGAACTGCCATTATTTTACCTCTATAAATTCAGTTATCAGTTATCAGTTATTAACTTATTATCACAGGAATAAATAATTAGTCTCTAAAGACAATTAAAAGTTATGTTGGCGCAGCATTACGCAAGAAAGAAAAAGGTGATTAGCTAACTTTAGTAGTTGTTTAATGCTTTCAAAACCTCTTTGCATAGGATTACATAGGAAATGCTGGCATAATAACTAGCAGGAATAAGCAACAAAGCCATAATTTTAAATAAAGTAATATAGCACTGCGCATTAAGGTTAGGACAGTTATAAATCCTGGAACCATTTAACAGTCTACTGTTCCCTGTTCCCTATTCCCTAGCGGTATAAAAACAAGCAATCAATTACTTTTAATGTAAGCATTCAGCCATCAGCTAAAAGGAGAAATTAGTCTGATGGCGAGAGTTAAAATTCCAACAATAAAAAGGTCATCAGCTAAACTTAGTAAGTTATTACTTTCAGACATCTTTTGACGAAGCATAAACCAGGAAAAGCTGTTTGCGCAGCATTCCCCAGGAAAGGATGAGCTGACTACTAATAGCTGTTTACGCAACATGACCCAGGAAATGCTTACCTTTTAATAATAATTTTTCAATGATTTTTCCTTTTCGGANTCTTTTGACGAAGCATAAACCAGGAAAAGCTGTTTGCGCAGCATTCCCCAGGAAAGGATGAGCTGACTACTAATAGCTGTTTACGCAACATGACCCAGGAAATGCTTACCTTTTAATAATAATTTTTCAATGATTTTTCCTATTACTTATTCCATAATTAAAAATTTTTACCAAATAATTAATCATTAAATAAATAATTGGGGTTAAAAGCCGAATATTTTCAAGAAAAAAAAATTATTTTTTTCCTTGAGCGTCAATCCTCTCACTTTTAGGGAGAGGTAATTATTAATTGTTTCGGCTGTCGCCGACATGAAAATTATTAATTGCTGAACTACTATCCCTTACCTAAAATATTCTAATCATTTATTTAATCCTAAAAATCTTAGTAGGATCTGAGAAAATACTGAATATTGATTAAGAATATATAAATTTAAAAGGGTTTTAAATCAACTATCTTAATTTTATATTCCTTCTAAAGTAAGTGTTGAAGTTGTATTTTCCGTAGAATTACTGAAGAATTTTTGACTGATAAAAGAGGTTAAAATATGAGATAATAAACCCAAGGGTTTTAAATCAACTATCTTAATTTTGTACTCCTTCTACAGTAGGTGTTGAAGTTGTATTTTCCGTAGAATTACTGAAGAATTTTTGACTGATAAAAGAGGTTAAAATATGAGATAATAAACCAAAAGGTCCGGCAAATAAACAAAAAATTATTGAGTGGACAGTCCAAACACCAGTGCGTTGTCCTTCCCAATAAATCCAACGACCAACAAACAAATCCATAACTAAAAAATGAATCCATCCTGTTGCTGCTGCTGATTCTTCTCCAAAGAATTTAGCAATATCTGACAGAGTAGGATTTGATAAAGCTGCGGCAGATTCAGGGGTAATACTACTAATAAGTAAATAAAGATAAACGGCTACTAATAATATAAAAGGAATAAAAGACTCCATAACTTTACGAGTCACTTTCCAATTAGGCAAAAATATTATTAATGCCCAGAATGGTAATACAAATAAATTAGCACCGTTGAAAATTAAATCGATTGTCATTATTATTTATTCACTCCATTGAGGTAAGAAAATGTTCAAAGAACTTTTTAATAAATGTTATGCTATTTCGGCAAAAATGTCTCTAGGGACAATTGCTTTAATTCTAATTCTTGGAGTCTATCATTTACCTGGGGCTGCAATGAAGTTAAGGAATCGGGAAATTTATACCGATAATCATACAAATCAGATGGAGGATAAGTTGGCTCAAACTGGATACATGGACATAAGTATGAAATTAGTTTCTGCTAATAATCAATTTGCTTTTCAACTATTTTCAGAAATTCATAAATCCCAGTCAAATAAAAATATTTTTATCTCGCCGAGTAGTATAGCGATCGCTCTATCAATGACCTACAATGGCGCTGGTGGAAAAACTCAAGAAGCTATGGCTAAAACTCTAAATTTTCAGGGAATGAGTTTAGAGGAAGTTAATCATGCAAATCGACAGTTGGGAAATTTATTAAATAGTTTAAATTCTGAGATTGAATTAGATATTGGTAACTCAATCTGGACTAAAAAAGGAACATCTTTCGACCAAAATTTTCTCCAAAGAAATCAATATTTTTATCAGAGCAAAGTCAGTGAAATTGACTTTAATAATCCTCAAACTCCAGATATTATTAATAATTGGGTAAAGGATTGTACTGAGGGCAAAATTGCTCAAATTATTGACAAGCTAGAGCCAGATGCTGTCATGGTTTTGTTAAATGCGATTTATTTTAAGGCTAATTGGGAACAAGAATTTTCTGAAAATTCTACTAAAGAATTGCCTTTTAATCTACCTAATGGTAGACAAAAACAACATCCAATTATGTTTCAATCATCTGAAAATTTATATTATGAAGATGAAGATTTTCAAGCAATTAGCTTACCTTATGGAGAAGGTCGTGTAAGTATGTATATATTTCTCCCTAGAGAACAAGTTGGATTAGAAAAATTTTATCAAAGTTTAAATGATAAAAACTGGGAAGATTGGATGGTAATGTTTGACTACCATAAGGTTAATTTAGGTTTGCCAAAGTTTAAAACTGAATATGAAGTTACTCTCAATAATGTATTGAAATCTTTGGGAATGGAAATAGCTTTTGACAAAAGGTCGGCAGATTTTTCTGGAATGCGTCTTACTCCACCAGAGTTATATATTGATGAAGTCAAACATAAAACATTTGTTGAAGTTAATGAAACTGGAACAGAAGCAGCAGCAACTACCAGTGTAAGAATGGGAACTAGAAGTGCGGAAATAGTGGTTAATATGTTAGTTGACCGTCCTTTCTTTTTTGCCATTAGGGATAATGATTCTGGTACTATTTTGTTTATGGGAGAAATTACAAATCCAGAAACGTGATTAAGGAACTAAGGAACTAAGGAACTAAGGAAGGAAGAAGGAAGAAGGAAGAAGGAAGAAGGAAGAAGGAAGAAGGAAGAAGGAAGAAGGAAGAAGGAAGAAGGAAGAAGGAAGAAGGAAGAAGGAAGGGGGAAGAAGGAAGGAAGGAAGGAGGAAGAAGAGGTAAATATAAACTTATGAGTATTGTTTTTCCTTTTGCTAGAAGTCAAATGATTTGGTATCGGCTCCTTTCTATTGGGTCATCCGAGCAAAATCTACCTTTTTGTAGCATTCTTTTTTCAAAGTGGTATAGCAATCCTATTTTATAGGAAAGCAGTTTTTCCCAGAGCAAGATTAGAGTGCTTTATAAAATGAAAATTTGGTAGTATTGAGTGTTGATGATTTTTGACATTTGCTATTATTAGGTTAACCAAAATAGGAAGTATAGATATGATATTGATTGTTATTGTTAGTAATTGACTCTAGTTAGGTAAAAGAATGTTCAAAGAATTTGTCAATAAATCTTATGGTATTTCTGCCAAAATGTCTTTAGGAGCAACTATTTTAATTGTAGTTATTGGAGCATATAGTTTACCAGGCAGTACAATAATTTTCCCAAATCATAAGCAGCATAAATTAGCCCAAACAGCAGATAAAAATACCATGNATTGTTAGTAATTGACTCTAGTTAGGTAAAAGAATGTTCAAAGAATTTGTCAATAAATCTTATGGTATTCTGCCAAAATGTCTTTAGGAGCAACTATTTTAATTGTAGTTATTGGAGCATATAGTTTACCAGGCAGTACAATAATTTTCCCAAATCATAAGCAGCATAAATTAGCCCAAACAGCAGATAAAAATACCATGAATAAATTAGTTTCTGCTAATAATAAATTTGTTTTTCAACTATTTTCAGAAATTCATAAATCTCAATCAAATGAAAATATTTTTATCTCACCAATAAGTATAGCGATCGCCCTATCAATGACCTATAATGGCGCTGCGGGAAAAACTCAAGAAGCTATGGCTAAAACTTTAAACTTTGAGGGTATGAGTTTAGGGGAAATTAATCAAGCAAATAAGGATTTAGGGATTTTATTAAATAGTTTAAATCCCGAGATTAAATTAAATATTGCTAACTCTATCTGGACTGACAAGGGAACATCTTTTTCTCCAAATTTTCTGCAAGTAAATCAAAATTTTTATCAGAGTCAGGTAAGGGAANATAATGGCGCTGCGGGAAAAACTCAAGAAGCTATGGCTAAAACTTTAAACTTTGAGGGTATGAGTTTAGGGGAAATTAATCAAGCAAATAAGGATTTAGGGATTTTATTAAATAGTTTAAATCCCGAGATTAAATTAAATATTGCTAACTCTATCTGGACTGACAAGGGAACATCTTTTTCTCCAAATTTTCTGCAAGTAAATCAAAATTTTTATCAGAGTCAGGTAAGGGAAATTGACTTTAATAATCCGGAAAGCCCGAAAATTATCAATAATTGGGTAAAAGATAAAACCGAAGGCAAAATTGATAAAATTCTTGAATAATTCAAGCCTAATTTAGTAATGGTGTTGTTAAATGCTATTTATTTTAAAGCTGATTGGCAGGAACCATTTTTCGAGGATTATACCAAAGAGATGCCTTTTTATTTAGCCGATGGAACTCAAAAACAACATCCAATTATGTTTCAATTATCAGGAAATTTATATTACGAGAATGAAGATTTTCAGGCAGTGAATTTGCCCTATAAAAAAGGTCGTGTCAGTATGTTTATATTTCTCCCCAGGGAAAAAGTCGGTTTAGAGGGATTTTATCAAGTTTTAAATCAAAAAAACTGGGAAAATTGGATGGAACAGTTTTTCCTAGAGAGAATTAATTTAGGCTTGCCAAAATTTAAAACAGAATATAAAGTTACTCTCAATGATGTGCTGAAATCTTTAGGAATGGAAATAGCTTTTAACTATAGTGCTGATTTTTCTAAAATGCTTCGTAGTTCATCAGGGTTATATATCGATGAAGTGAAACATAAAACATTTATTGAAGTTAATGAACAAGGAACAGAAGCGGCGGCCGTTACTAGCGTGACAGGAGTTAGAAGTTTACCTCCGGAAATGTTCGTTAATCGTCCTTTCTTTTTTGCTATTAGGGATAACGAATCTGGCACTATTCTGTTTATGGGAGAAATTCTAAATCCAAAAAATTAAGAGTAAGTTTTATACATCATATTTATTAGGTTAATTAGGTATACCTATCTTTTTTCTTTCCTATTCCCTAAAACAAACGAATTTTGTACCTCACTGCTATGATAATGGCTATAGTGGTCTTAAATGATTTGTAACAGAAAAGTGAGTAATTTTGAAAATTGTATTGATTGTATTGATTGTCATTGTTAGTAATTAACTCCAAGGAGGTAAAAGAATGTTCAAAGAACTTGTCAATAAATTTTCTGGTATTTCTGCCAAAATGTCTTTAGGAGCAACTATTTTAATTGTAGTTCTTGGAGCATATAGTTTACCAGGCAGTACAATAATTTTCCCAAATCATAAGCAGCATAAATTAGCCCAAACAGCAGATAAAAATACCATGNCCAGGCAGTACAATAATTTTCCCAAATCATAAGCAGCATAAATTAGCCCAAACAGCAGATAAAAATACCATGAATAAATTAGTTTCTGCCAATAATAAATTTGGTTTTCAACTATTTTCAGAAATTCAGAAATCCCAATCAGACGAAAATGTTTTTATCTCACCAATAAGTATAGCGATCGCTCTCTCAATGACCTATAATGGTGCTGCGGGAGAAACTCAAAAAGCTATGGCTAAAACTCTAAATTTTCAGGGAATGAGTTTAGCAGAAGTTAATCAAGCAAATAAGGATTTAGGGATTTTATTAAATAGTTTAAATCCCGAGATTAAATTAAATATTGCTAACTCCATCTGGACTAACAAAGGAATCTCTTTTTCTCCAAATTTTCTGCAAGTAAATCAAAATTTTTATCAGAGTCAGGTAAGAGAAATTGACTTTAATAATCCTGAAATTCCGAAAATTATTAATGATTGGGTAAAAGACAAAACTGAAGGCAAAATTGAGAAAATTATTCAAGCACTTAACCCTAATGATGTCATGGTGTTATTGAATGCTATTTATTTTCAGGGAAATTGGGAAGAACAATTTTCAGAAGATTTTACTAGAGAGATGCCTTTTTATTTAGCCAATGGAACTCAAAAACAACATCCAATTATGTTCCAATCGTCAAGATATTTATATTACGATAATCAATATTTTCAGGCAGTGAGTTTGCCCTATAAAAAAGGTCTGGCTAGTATGTATATATTTCTCCCCTGGGAACAAGTCAGTTTAGAGGGATTTTATCAAATTTTGAATGAAAAAAACTGGAACAATTGGATGAAACAGTTTGAAGATTATGAAGTTAATTTAGGTTTGCCAACGTTTAAAAATGAATATGAAGTGACTCTCAACGATATGTTGAAATCTTTAGGAATGCAAATAGCTTTTCAGCCAGGGGTAGCCGATTTTTCGGGGATAAGTTCTGAGAATTTATTTATCAGTGAAGTTAAACAGAAAACATTTGTTGAAGTAAATGAAACAGGAACAGAAGCAGCAGCAACTACCAGCTTCAAAATAACATTGGAAAGTGCAGTAATGACTGTCGATATGTTAGTTAATCGTCCCTTCTTTTTTGCTATTAGAGATAACAAATCTGGAACTATTCTGTTTATGGGAGAAATTACAAATCCAGAATATTAATACCAAATATAAAATTACTTTTGAATGGGTAACTTCTGTGAAATGGTATTAGGGGTGGAAAAAAATAATTAAGTGTAAATAATTGATTATAGCGTTTCTCAAGTTACTGAGGTACAGTTTTTTTTCTTCTTTTCTATTCCCTGTTTCCATAATTACTACTCTCTACTCCCTAAAAATTACCGAAAAATTAAGGTTTAAAGCCTCTCCTTCAAGGATAAAAAAAGAAAAAAATTATTTTTAACCTTACCTCTTATTTTTAAGAAGAGGTAATTATTAATTATTAATTGTTAATTAGGGCTGGCTGATTAAATATAAAAGCATTTACGGGTAAAGGTTTGAGCAATTTTAGGTCTGGAAAAAGTACGAGCTTTTTGGTTGATAAAGCAGAAATTGTGAGCATTTTGGGTAGACTATGGCAGAAAAATCAAAGGACTATTCTTCCTCCTACCTCCTCTATAATTCCCATTTCTCCTGACTCCCTACGGACCTTGCGTAACAAAAATGCGTTTTCCGTCCCGGAATGCTCCGCAAACATGTTGCGCAGCAAAACGTCCCTACCTCCTGACTCCTACCCTTACCCATAAGACTTTTTCAGCCAACCCTAATTATTAATTATTGAATAATTTTGAACCTCACTCAGAGATGGGAATTTCTATAATAATAAAAGACAAAATTATCACAACTTTCTCCAACTTATTACCTGAATTACCCAACTTAGTAAAAATATTGTTTGAGCGAAAAATAAAAGTATAAAGCCTCTCCTTTTAAGGAGAAAAAAGAAATATTATTTCTTTGTATTTAATCTGATGGTTTTAACCAGAGGTAATTATCCATTATCAATTAATGACCTGCTTATGTTTCTTCCTTTTGATAAAAATTCCAGAAGTTAAGGTAATTAGTTAACATCACTATCACAGCCACATCATCAACTACTCTACAGATACAATAGATTAATTAAAACCTCTAGTTATTAAAATAATTAAAAATTTCCCACTTTTTTACCCCGAAATTCATACTTTCGACTTTTGTAATACCAATTCACTTTAAAGATGTCACAAATAATTTCCTGAAATTANGGAAGTATCGTCAAAATTAATCCGAAAACAATAGATTAATTAAAACCTCTAGTTATTAAAATAATTAAAAATTTCCCACTTTTTTACCCCGAAATTCATACTTTCGACTTTTGTAATACCAATTCACTTTAAAGATGTCACAAATAATTTCCTGAAATTACTGTATAGTCAAAGTTTTGAGCCTATAAAATCTTCTTTTTAACTTTTGAGTGTTTATTTTTAACTTCCGTGAAACAGTATAAGGTTAGGTTTAACCGAATATAATAAATAGAACTTAATTTAGGCTCAAACTAGCCACTATTTTTATGAATAACCCTATATATCCAGGTCTAATACTTACTGACCGCTATAAAATTATCAAACAATTAGGACATGGTGGTTTTGGACGTACCTACCTCGCAGAAGATAACCACCGTTTCCAGGAACTCTGCGTACTTAAAGAATTTGCCCCCCAAGTTCACGGTAGCTACGCTTTACAAAAATCTCAGGAACTATTTGAACGGGAAGCAGGTGTATTATACAAGTTACGACATCCACAAATTCCTGGTTTTCGGGAAATGTTTCGCTATAAGTTAAATGGGGAAGGATATCTATTTTTAGTACAAGATTATATAAAAGGTAAAACTTATCGTGCTTTGCTAGAAAACCGCAAACTTCAAGGCAAACTTTTTAGCGAAGCAGAAGTAAAAAAATTTTTGCTGCAACTATTACCAGTGTTGGAATATATTCATAACTTAGGAGTTATTCACCGTGATATTTCTCCAGATAATATAATTCTACAAACTTCTGACAAATTGCCAGTATTAATTGATTTTGGTGGAGTCAAAGAAACGGCAACAAAAGTCGCCTCTGAGTATGCTAACAAAGGAGGTAATATTTTACCCCAAGCAACAAAGTTAGGAAAATTAGGATATGCTCCAGATGAACAAATGCGACTAGGAGTTATCAATAATGACAGCGATCTATATGCTCTAGCAGTAACAGCTTTAGTTTTACTAACTGGAAAGGAACCCTCTTTTTTGATAGATGGTAAGAACTTAACTTTTAACTGGCGCAAGGAAATTAGTCTTAGTGAAAATCNCCCCAAGCAACAAAGTTAGGAAAATTAGGATATGCTCCAGATGAACAAATGCGACTAGGAGTTATCAATAATGACAGCGATCTATATGCTCTAGCAGTAACAGCTTTAGTTTTACTAACTGGAAAGGAACCCTCTTTTTTGATAGATGGTAAGAACTTAACTTTTAACTGGCGCAAGGAAATTAGTCTTAGTGAAAATCTGGGAAATATATTAGATAAAATGTTAGCGTCTAAACCAAGCGATCGCTTTTCCACCGCTCGTCAAGTTATTGAAGCACTAGAAAATCTGCCATCTAGCATTGACTTAGCTACTACCCAAGCACCACCAGACATAGTTTCCACTCCTCCTGTTACTGCTGGTAAACTCTCCAATGTAACTACTATGTCAGTTTCCCAAGCTCATGTTACTACTGATGTTGCCAAAAAATCTTCTATTTGGTCAACAATTTTATTAGTATTAGTCACAATATTTAGTATGGGAGGAATAGGTTGGATAGGTGGTAATTTTTGGTTAGAATACGCATCTAATCAAAATAGAATTGTCAATGATAAACCAGAAAAATTGAGCGATCGCCTCAAAAAATTAGGTATCGATGAATCTTTCTTTTTCCCCTTAGTAGATGAATTTTTCTACAGTCAGTATCCTCAAAAAAGAGGGCAAATTTTGAGTAATAAAACTTCAGAAGATAAATTATGGCAGGAGCGATGGTATGCAATAGCTAATAAGTTAGCAGACAGACTAGAAACACTAAGTCCAGAAACTCGTCGCAGGTTAGGTAATTATAGTAAAGATGATATTTATCGATGGCGATCTCAACTGAGGAGATTAAATATTAGTAGTGCTGCTTTTAATGATTTAACCGATGCTCAGTTTCTTGATTTATTTTCAGAGCAAACTCGTGGTCAAAACCTCATTGGTTTACCAATAGGTCAAGTTTGGCAAGCGATCGCTACTGATACAATGAAAGATTTACAAAGTAGAAAATCTGTAGCAGAAATTCGTTTTGCACGAGGTTCCTATAGACAAGTTGTTCAGGGTACTCTCCAACCAGGAGAAGGTAAAATTTATCTAGCTTGGTTACAAGATGAACAAATTTTGCGAGTCAGATTAGAACCTAATTCTCCAGAAGTTTTATTATCAATTTATCCTCCCAGAAATTATCGCCGTAGGTCTAGAGGATTAATAGAAGATTCTCCAGAAAATCAATGGATAGGTGAAACAAAAAGGTCGGGTTATTATCAATTTGTAGTTGTTTCAAATTCAGATAAACCTATTGAATATTCTTTAGTATTATTTGCTAGAAATAGGTAAGCATTCAGCCGTCAGCCGTCAGCCATCAGCTATTAATTAATTGCTTTTTAGTAGGAATTAAGAAATTAGTTTGTATAGGTTAGTTGAAAATATATAGCAATCATAAATAGGTCGTAACAAATAAAAAAGCAAATAAAAAAACTGAAACTCCTACCTGTTGACTGTAGCAATAGCTTGTTGTCTAAAAATCAGATATTTTTTCCACGAATAAAATAGGATTTTTATAGTATAAATTAAGCGAAGCCTACTTAATTTATTTCATCGTTAAAGGTCTTATTAAAAAGCTGAGAGCTGTGTGCGCAGAATTCCACAGGAAAAGAGGCTAGTTGACGGCTGAATGCTTATAACTATCTTGACACTGAAAGAAAAACCATGAGATAATATAGATANAAATCAGATATTTTTTCCACGAATAAAATAGGATTTTTATAGTATAAATTAAGCGAAGCCTACTTAATTTATTTCATCGTTAAAGGTCTTATTAAAAAGCTGAGAGCTGTGTGCGCAGAATTCCACAGGAAAAGAGGCTAGTTGACGGCTGAATGCTTATAACTATCTTGACACTGAAAGAAAAACCATGAGATAATATAGATAAGCCTAAGATTGTGTACTTGAAACTAATTATTCAAAATAAATTTAGGAGGGTCTATGTTAAAATACATAATTATTGGTTTAATCACCCTAGAATTAGTCTTACTAAGTGGATTTTTTAGATCCCCAGCTAATGCAACAATTAGAGATTCAGAAATTTTTACTTGGGATTATGCCTCTATAAGTAATTCTCAGGTTGTTTGTAAAAAAGTCAAATTTCACCCTATAAATAGGAGGCTACCAGAATCATCAGATATGGAGCCTGTAAATATTAATTCTCAAGTAGTAAATGATAGTTATTGTGCTGATTTAACTAAACCTGTTTAATCTCATATCCTGATGATTAATTACCAGAAAAAAATGTAGGAATATCCCTAAGATTCAGGAAAAATAGAGTTAACAGAAATCTCAGCATTCTGTAGGAAAAAAAATTAATTCGCAAAAAATGAGAGCTGAATTCTAATAGCTCAATGCTTACCGAAATATTGTGGTTTAAAGCCTCCCCTTTTAAGGGGATAATAAATAAAAATTTTCCTATTCGTCAATCCTCTTCTTTTCAAGGAGAGGTAATATCAAATCCGGTAGTATCGGTGTAATTAGATAGTTAATCGACGAGTCAGGAGTCAGGAGTCAGGAGTCAGGAGGGAAGAGAATTTAGAAATATTTGCTCAGGGATGAAGATGAAAATTTTTTTATACCGAATTAAGCGGATTTGATATAATTCTAAATTCTTAATTCTAAATTCTTAATTCTTGAAATAAAATGTTCAATAAAAAAAACAAAATAGTTAAAAAAAACCGGGTTTAAAATGACATAAATCCGGTTTTCATATTTTTCAAGGCACATGATATGATCGAGTNTAATTCTAAATTCTTAATTCTAAATTCTTAATTCTTGAAATAAAATGTTCAATAAAAAAAACAAAATAGTTAAAAAAAACCGGGTTTAAAATGACATAAATCCGGTTTTCATATTTTTCAAGGCACATGATATGATCGAGTCTATCTGAATAGTTATAAACTAAAGAGGTGAAAAAAATATGAAATATCGTGTCACACTCAACCGTAGAGATATAATAGTCGAAGCAGGAACTAAAGAAGAAGCAGCTCAACAAGCAGAAGGAAAGATTAATCAAGGGGAAAAAATTAATAATATTAAACCAGTTACATCATCAGAATCTAAATCAGGTTCTTGGTGGGAAATTTGGTTAGATTAAATATCAACTAACTTAAGGAAATACAAATCTTTGTATTTCNTCAACAAGCAGAAGGAAAGATTAATCAAGGGGAAAAAATTAATAATATTAAACCAGTTACATCATCAGAATCTAAATCAGGTTCTTGGTGGGAAATTTGGTTAGATTAAATATCAACTAACTTAAGGAAATACAAATCTTTGTATTTCCTCTGTATGTTAAATATGGAAAATTATTCTCAAAAAGCTCCCCTTTGAAAAAAAATAGTTTGTATTTTCTTTATTTTTTCTTCAGAATTAAAACTTCGGTATAAAATTAAACAAAAATTATAATTTTAATGAATATTTTAATGTAAAGTATCGTAACAATTCCGATCAAAATCTTGAGAAATCTTACCTTAGTTTGACAAGCGGTCTAACCTATAAATTTGAAGTAATGTAACGAGGTAAAATGATGAATAATTTCCAAAAATATCGGCTTAGTTGCACCCTCACCTTCGGCGACATTTATGGCCAGATTATTGTTTGGTTGATAGTAGTATTCTTGAGCATTGCTGGAGGAGTTGCCCTTTGGACTAGCAGTAACCAAGTCTATGCTCTGGGAGCTATTGCCCTAGTTGTTGTCTTGTCTCTACCCTTCCTTTTATTTTCTTTCGTAACTACCCTATTAAATCATATTGAAGTTTCTTCAGTAGACCCGAATGAGGAAGAGGAAGTTGAAATGCCAACACCTGGTCAACAAGCAGCAACATCTATGAGCTAAATATTTTGAGTCTTTATTTCGTGACTTAAAAATTACTTAATTCTTCAATTAATCAAGAATCTAAAAGTATTAAAAATCTGCCTGTCGAATGACAGGTAGGTTTTTATCGGGATAGGGAATAGGGAATAATATTAAATCCGGTAGTATCGGTCTAAATTAGATAAAGAGTGTGGGAAGGGTGGGGAGTGTGAAAAGTGTGGGAAGATAGAGATATCTAGAAATATAACAATAGCTGAAAATGGAACATTTTTTTATACTGAATTAAGCGGATTTGATATTAAGGAGGAAGAAAAAAGGTAGAAAATGATATAATTAGGTGGCTTCTATTTTAAATTAGTTTCAGGGAATAGAAAAT
>NZ_LGSU01001461.1 GCF_002260545.1 Hydrocoleum sp. CS-953
TTATTAATAATTAATAATTAAATAATTTTGGTTTAAAGCCTCCCCTTTTATTAAGGGGAAAAAAAGTGCTAGGATATTTCCTGATATTCAATTCTGTAACGCTTTTAACCAGAGGTAATTATCAATTATCCATTATCAATTATCAATTAATGAACTATTCCCCATTCCCTCCCCTGACTAACATCTCTATTTAACTGAAGATTTTGTTTTAAGACCCTTTCTTAATTTTTAGCAATAAACAAGTTTAAATTAACTTAAAATTTATATGAAATTTGGCATTATTATGTTTCCTGGTTCCAATTGCGATCGGGATGTAGCTTGGGTAACTCAGGGTTTATTGTTTAACCAGAGGTAATTATCAATTATCCATTATCAATTATCAATTAATGAACTATTCCCCATTCCCTCCCCTGACTAACATCTCTATTTAACTGAAGATTTTGTTTTAAGACCCTTTCTTAATTTTTAGCAATAAACAAGTTTAAATTAACTTAAAATTTATATGAAATTTGGCATTATTATGTTTCCTGGTTCCAATTGCGATCGGGATGTAGCTTGGGTAACTCAGGGTTTATTGGGTCAACCAACTCGCATGGTTTGGCATCAAGAAGAAGATATTTCTGATTTGGATGTAATAATTATCCCTGGAGGTTTCAGTTATGGCGACTATTTAAGATGTGGAGCGATCGCCCGTTTTTCTCCTGTAATGAAAGCAACTATTGCCCATGCTGAAAAAGGTAAGTTAGTTTTAGGGATCTGTAATGGTTTCCAGATATTGACAGAAATAGGGTTATTACCTGGAGTATTGGTGCGAAATCAAAAATTAAATTTTATCTGCAATCAAGTTCCTGTCAAAATAGAAAATTATGATACTCCTTGGACATCTGCTTATACAAAAGGAGAAGTGATTAGTTTGCCAATAGCTCATGGTGAGGGTCATTACTATGCTGATGCAGATACTTTGAAAGATTTGGAAAATAATCGTCAAATTTTATTTCGTTATTGTACAGAAAATGGTGAAATTAGTCCAGAAGCTAATCCCAATGGTTCCCTTAACAATATCGCTGGTATCTGCAACCGTCAAGGCAATGTGTTGGGAATGATGCCTCATCCAGAGAGAGCATCAGACCCAATGTTAGGTAATACAGATGGCATGAAATTATTTAAAGGTTTATTAATGGCTACGATTGGAATTTAGCTACAATAATCTATGCTACTTACTTTCTCACTAAAAATAAAACTCAATGGAAATTTACAGCATATTTTCAAATAAATGAAGTACAAATATTAATCTTAAAAGCCTTGTCTGGTGGGGATTTTGCCCTGATTATGTACTTAACTCAGATCGAATATGCTGTATTAATTTTTAACTGAGTGGGAAAGCTTGTATTGATGCAAAAAGTTAACCTGCGTTTTCGGCTTTTGCTGAGATAAAACGCGGTAGAAATGCGGAATATTATTCTTGACAATATTAGCAATATGAGGTAACATCTTCTCCACACACATCCGCCAAATAACACAAAGCTCTAAACCTCAAATCAATTAGTTCATTGTAAAGAGGGTTAAGTTTGCACATAGGAGGAATGTGAAACAAGACATGACCAAAAAAACTGATATCGCGCTCAAATGGGCACTGACTCGGAATTAATTTGCATAGAAATCTTGCGAATTTGGGATTATTAATTTCTATGCGATCTAGCCATTTTCTCAAAGGGCTTAATGGCTTAAATTTAGGTATTGTAGTATAGATACGAGCAGTCATAGCATTTAGAATGTTAGTGTTTTGGGGTCTCATCCATACCCCTGTTGTTTTTGCCAGATCGTGCATGGTTTTAAAGACTTTACTATTGGTTTCTACAATGTATTTTTTGGCATTACCGGAAATACAAAATTTGAGTATTAGTTGTCAATTATTTGGCAAAATTCACAAGCCAAAAATTAATTTTGATATTGACTTTTGAATTTCCAGTAAAATTATTCCCCACAGCAGAGTGTGGGGGGGTTCAGGATATTCCTGGTTTAAAGACTCCTAACTAGGTCAACATTTGATTGGGGGAAATTCCGCCCACTCGTTTTTCTCCCCTAGTTGAAGCGCGGAGGTCTCCAAACTACCAAGGATTTTTTGATGATTAGCTAAGGTTGAATTTTTGCATTGACTAGCTATGTTATGTTGACATCTCCAGAGCATAGAATACACGGTATTCTATGGTTAGCCCACTGTAAATGAATGCCCAATTTACTTTCAGCGTGTCAACAAACTCCTATTAGGCTATCAAATTTGTTTTGAGGAATAATCTTCTTCTAGGAATAGAGAATTATTAACTGACATAGTTTTCAGAGATTGTCTATTCCTCATTTCAATCTTGACAGACGACTATCTCCTAATTTTTATTAGATTAGATAATTTTATCAGTTGTGTTTCAACTGTACTGTTTTAATTGTAAATAATTCAACTACAGTTCTATCGGCATTTTGGCATAAAAATATTATGATGTCTCTAACTAATAGCAACTCAAGATGATTTTGTTTGCCTTCACTCGTTGGCTAGAAAAATATCTAGCTGTGAAGCTCTACATTTTTTTGACAGGCTTCCGCAGAGAGTAGTTTTACCCAATATTTCGGAGTAATCAATCTTTCTAATTAGGCTACCTAATTGTCTTTAAGTCTTAAGAAACATGGTCTCTATACTCTTGATTAATAAGCTTTTCCCTTAGAAAGTGGATATATAGCAGTCGCCATGACTAGCGCAGACAGACATTCTCACTCCTCTCAAATTTAGTCAGAGCAAGAATTTAATTTCTGACTTCTAACTTCAGCTATATAGTTAACCTGTTTTGTTACCTATTTGATTGTTACACCAATAGAGCTAATTGTCGCGTCTTGACTCTTCACAAGTATAAATGTTTTGAATAAAATAAATAAGTTTTGCTAAACTAATTTTTATTGACTAAAGTAATATCTCATGGTATTTGTTGCAATTCATACAATGCTCATCAGAGAATATTTACCAAAATAATTGGGTCTAGAGCAACGCCTTTTAAGGCCAAATGTTTTTCGAGCCTGGCTCTAATATCATGTCCGGTAGCATCGGTCTTGTATAGGGAAGGTAAGGAAGAAGGAAGAAGGAAGAAGGAAGAAGCTTTAAGAAAAGGAAAAATCTTACATAAGTGTAGATATTTCCACGGCTTTTACACGCTCCGATACCAACGGACATAATATAATACCATTTCTCAACAACTTTTCTACATTTTGTTGAGTGAGGGAGTGTAGGGACGTTTGGCTGCGCGACATGGAAAGCGGAGCATTCCGGAACGGAAAANAGATATTTCCACGGCTTTTACACGCTCCGATACCAACGGACATAATATAATACCATTTCTCAACAACTTTTCTACATTTTGTTGAGTGAGGGAGTGTAGGGACGTTTGGCTGCGCGACATGGAAAGCGGAGCATTCCGGAACGGAAAACGCATTTTTGCCTGTGCAACGTCCGTACTAGGTAGGGACGTTTTGCTGCGCAACATGGAAAGCGGAGCATTCTGGAACGGAAAACGCATTTTTGCCTGTGCAACGTCCGTACAGAGAAGCAAACATAAGAATAATTAACATTAAACTAGCTACAATTAGCAAAAAAATGATTATGATTGTGCTGATTAGTTAATAACTGAAGTATCGCCCAAGTATAGCAATAATGCATNATAAGAATAATTAACATTAAACTAGCTACAATTAGCAAAAAAATGATTATGATTGTGCTGATTAGTTAATAACTGAAGTATCGCCCAAGTATAGCAATAATGCATGGGAATTGGTATAGCAATTTTCATTAATATAGAGTACATAGATTTGGGTTTAAAGGAAGAAGGAAGAAGGAAGAAGGAAGAAGGAGGAATTTTTGTAGTCTACCTTTGTGAGAACCGCTATATTATATTAAAGAACTGCTAAGTGGTCGTGCAAAATTAATAACACATCTATAAAAAGCTAAATTCTTTGCATTCTCAAGAGCGCAGAGAATTAAAATAGGTAAATAATTTTGCTTAGGTACTTAATATGAGTTTATAATTACATATTCTTGAATATGATTTAATCTGAAAATATCTACTCAATAAATTTCTGCTTAACGGTACGATCATTTAGATATTAAATGAGTACAAAGAGTATAATATATTCCCAGATATAGGCTATCTGGTTCTAGGAAAAAAACTATGACCAAAACTCATTCCCAATCATCCCAAAAATTGACATTTTTAACTACGTTAGACACTGCAAATACCCAAACTCTTTCCCCCTCCAAGGGAATTTTTAGCATATTTTCTGCATTCCCAGAATATGACCGTGNTCATTTAGATATTAAATGAGTACAAAGAGTATAATATATTCCCAGATATAGGCTATCTGGTTCTAGGAAAAAAACTATGACCAAAACTCATTCCCAATCATCCCAAAAATTGACATTTTTAACTACGTTAGACACTGCAAATACCCAAACTCTTTCCCCCTCCAAGGGAATTTTTAGCATATTTTCTGCATTCCCAGAATATGACCGTGGCAACAGACTTTATGAGATGGGTAGATACGAGTCAGCCATTCCCTACTACGAAAACGCAGTTAAAATTAAACCAGACTGGGCGATAGGTTGGTTAAAACTAGCTGATACCCTATATAAACTGCAAAATTATGAACAAGCAGTAGAAGCTTATAAAATATCCCTATCGCTCAAACCAAACGCTCATCAAGCTTGGAATTGTTATGGAGTCGTATTATCTAACTTAAACCAGTATGAAGAAGCGATCGCCTGCTTTGACAAGGGAATCAAAATCAACCAAAATAACTACGAACTATGGTTTAATAAAGCAATTGTTTTAACTGAATAAAAACAGTATTTACCTGCCATAAACTGTTACAAAAAAGCACTAAAAATACAACCAATGAAAGGAGAAATTTGGTATGGTCAAGGGCAAGCTTTATTAACTCTAAAAAAATATCCTGAAGCATTAGCAGCTTATGATTGTGCAGTGAAACTTCAACCTGATAATTATCTGATTTGGTTGAACCGAGGATTAGCTTTAGTAAAAACTCAACGTTATGCAGAAGCAATTATTAGTTATGACCATGCAATAGAATTAGAACCTGAAAATTATTTAGCTTGGTTTAACTTAGGTATTGCTCAAAGTAAACTACACAAATATCACGATGCTGTCTCTTCTTTTAATAAAGCAATTAAATTAAATCCCGATGATTATGAAGCTTGGTATTATAAAGGATTAGCTTTAAAAAATAATTGGAAAGAAGGAGGCGTTGCTTGTTTGGATAAGGCAATTAATTTCTATCCAAATTCACCAGAAATTTGGATTAGTCGTGGTTATATTTTATTAGATTTATTTAAAAATAGCGAGGCATTAGAATCTTTTAATCAGGCAATTACAATTAATTCTAATTATCCAGAAGCTTGGTTAGGTCGAGGTAAAGCATTTATAGCACTGGAGAAATATAATGAAGCTCTTATTGCTTATGGTAATGCCATTAGTATTGAGCCATCTTTTTTAGAGGCTTGGAATTGTCGAGGTGAGGCATTAGAAAAACTCCAGAAGTACGAGCAAGCATTAACAGCTTATGACAAAGTAATTGAAATGAGTTTTAAACAAGGAATTTATGTTGCTAAAGTTGGTTTACAAAGAGGTGCAGCTTTAGAAAAATTAGACCGATATGCTGAAGCAATAGCAGCTTATGATTTGGTAATTGGAAAGGAACCAGATAATTTTGATGCTTGGTTCAACCGGGGATTAAGCTTAGAAAAAATGGCAAATTATGAAGAAGCTATGTTTAGTTATAATCAAGCTATTAATATTTGGCCAAGTAATTATCAAGCCTGGTCACAATTAGCTTTGATGCTGGAACAATTAGAGAGGTATGAAGAGGCGATCGCTGCCTATGACCAAATAGTTTCTTTAAGACCTGGTAATCATGATGTTTGGTTTCAACGAGGATTAATTTTGGAAAAATTAGGATATGTTCAAGATGCTGTTAGTTCTTACAAAATTGTCTTAGAAATTAAACCTGATTATCAGAAAGTAATTGAAAGAATAAATAAATTCAAAGTGTCTGTTTGATTTTAATTAGCTATCAACTTTTAGCATTCAGCTATCAGCTTGGTTCACCCTGAAAAGATCGTACTAGCGTGACACAACTAATGGGTGTGCATCAGGGCGGGTTGATCTAAATCTTAGGTTTAGCATTGAAATTTCCGCCAGAACCCGCCCCTACTATTGCACCATTTTAGCTGTGTCAGTCCACTACTGAGTGCTGACTGCTTCTTTAACTTGTTCATTTCCTGATTATTGGTAACATTCTTTTTTCAAAGTGGTATTATATTAAATCCCCTTGATTGGACATAAAAAAATCTCCAATGTTCATAACTACGCTCATCTTTGTAATTCTCTCTCCTCCTGACTCCTGTAGGGGCGTTTTGCTATCGCACAACTTCATTAACGCGGAGCGACATATAAAGCGGAGCTTTGCGTTAGCACATGGCCATTTCCGTTCCGGAATGCTTCGCAAACGCTCCTACGACTCCTGACTCCTCCCTTCTTATTTATAACTATTCAACCAGATATGATATTACACGAGCAAGACTACCCTAATTTGTACTGAAAACTACCCGATCGCGTCCCTGCCTCTTAGCTTTATATAAAGCGTGGTCTGCCAGAGCAATTAAATCTTCTGAAGTACCTTTAATAGTAGGAATCATACTAGCACCACCCAGACTCAATGTCACAAACTGACTCACCTCAGACTGAGCGTGGGGGATAGAAACAGAAGCGATCGCCTGGCGAATAGACTCAGCAATAGTAAACGCACCCTCTATATTTGTATTGGGTAAAATTACCGCAAATTCCTCACCACCGTAACGAGCGACTAAATCAGTTGGCCGTTGAGGAACTTGTGATATGGCCTGCGCCACACGAATCAAGCAATTATCCCCACCTTGGTGTCCATAATGATCGTTGTAACGTTTGAAATAATCAATATCAATCATAATCAAAGACAAAAATTGTTGTTCTCGCAGATGTCGTTGCCACTCAAGGGCGAGGTATTCATCAAAACTACGACGATTAGGTATTTGAGTAAGTCCATCTAAATTAGCAATGCGTAATAATTCCTGGTTAGCTTGTTCCAGTTGAGNTATCCCCACCTTGGTGTCCATAATGATCGTTGTAACGTTTGAAATAATCAATATCAATCATAATCAAAGACAAAAATTGTTGTTCTCGCAGATGTCGTTGCCACTCAAGGGCGAGGTATTCATCAAAACTACGACGATTAGGTATTTGAGTAAGTCCATCTAAATTAGCAATGCGTAATAATTCCTGGTTAGCTTGTTCCAGTTGAGCAGTACGCTCCGCAACCTGCTGCTGTAAAGTTTGGTTGTAGTCTGAAAGAATCTTTTCTGCCTGCTTGCGTTCCGTAATATCCTGAAAAGTAGTAATTGCATACTGAATTTTTCCCTGTTTATCATAGACGGGTGTTCCACAAGCTTCAATAGCAATTCGGCGATCGCCTTGGTGAATTTCTATATTGTCATCCCTGACAGTTTCTCCCTTTAGAGCGCGTACTATTGGTAAATTAGCCTCTGGATATTTTTCCTCAGTACCAGCTTGATAAATTTGATAAACCTCAGAAATTTCACTTAACCTACTCAGCACTTTATTACCCAGTAATTCCCGTGCTATATGATTCGTGTAATAAGGATGGCGATAAGCATCTACAATGGCATCAACATTCTACCTAATAGCATCATCAATAATGTTAAACGGATGCAACAANTCGGCGATCGCCTTGGTGAATTTCTATATTGTCATCCCTGACAGTTTCTCCCTTTAGAGCGCGTACTATTGGTAAATTAGCCTCTGGATATTTTTCCTCAGTACCAGCTTGATAAATTTGATAAACCTCAGAAATTTCACTTAACCTACTCAGCACTTTATTACCCAGTAATTCCCGTGCTATATGATTCGTGTAATAAGGATGGCGATAAGCATCTACAATGGCAACAGCAACTGGCATCGCATCAATAAACTGTCTTAACTTACTTTCATTTTCCCTAACTTGAGCATAAAATTTAGCATTTTGAATAGAAATAGCAGCTTGAGAGGATAACAAATTTAAAATTTCTACTCGTTTGTCAGTAAAAGCTTCTACAGTCAAACTATTTTCCAAGTAAAGGAGACCTATAAGTTTGGCTTGATTGAGAATAGGAGTACAACAAAGACTTTTAGGATGGTTTTCAATCAGATATGAATCTCTAGCAAAAATTTTGTCTTGTTCAATGTTGTTGATCAGCAAAGTTTGTTGCATCCGTTTAACATTATTGATGATGCTATTAGGTAGAATGTTGATGCCATCTATAGGAATATTACACAAGCTATGGTTTCCATTAACCCATTGGGAAACTATTTCCCAACTACCAGAGTTGTCTAGAAGCAAGACACATTTGTTAGCTCCAGCATTTTCTGCAACAATATGAGTCATTTTGGAGAGTAATACTTCTAGTTCTATTTCCTCAGATATAGCTTGAGATGCTTTGATCACAGAAGCTAGGTCTAGGTCTGAAGATGTGGTAGTTACTTGACCTCCAGAAGAAGTTTGGATTATGGTATGATTAGGATGAGGGCAACATTTCTCACTTTGGAAAATAGAAGCGAGAAGTTGAGGATATTTTTCTTCGAGTTGGTTAGTCTTAGCCTTTGCTCCCCAACTTGCATAGCAATAGTAGGCTTCTTGCATATAGATACTAGCAACTTTTTCTTTAGTACAACTAAGATAAAATTTGGCTGCCAGTTCATTTGCCAGAGCTTCTTCTTGAATATATTTATTCTCTTTGGCTCCTAAGATCGCCTGATCATATAGCTCTATTGCNATATTTTTCTTCGAGTTGGTTAGTCTTAGCCTTTGCTCCCCAACTTGCATAGCAATAGTAGGCTTCTTGCATATAGATACTAGCAACTTTTTCTTTAGTACAACTAAGATAAAATTTGGCTGCCAGTTCATTTGCCAGAGCTTCTTCTTGAATATATTTATTCTCTTTGGCTCCTAAGATCGCCTGATCATATAGCTCTATTGCTTCTCCTTTTTTTCCCAATACTCGGCATTTTTCTGCCTCCACTAAATCTACTTTATGTTGGTAATTCATGGGAGCAAAAGATGGCCGAAAACTGCAGGGCTCCACCGGCGTGGCATCACCGGCCAGCTCGAGGGTGGCCCGCGCCAGGTCGTACCAGCTGGCCTCGCCCGCGCAGGAGGCGTGGTAGGTGCCCCGTCCGCCCAGACGTAGCACGTCCCACAGGGCCGGCGCGAGCTCCAGGGTCGAGGTGGGCGAGCCCACCTGATCGGAGACCACGCGCAGTCCGTCGCGCTCCGAAGCCTTTTCGGAGTTCTTTTACCTCTGATATTTTGTTTTTGGCTTTACTTAAACTTGCTAATGCTATCAAAGAATCATAAAAAGAAAACAGTGGTTGAGTCACCAGTCCTGGAGATGCTAGCACATACCCCTTAATTTCTTCTACATCCTTTTCAATAGATTCTATTTTCTCAAACAAATAACACAGCATCATCTTATATAAGTAAAAAAATGATAATCCCAAGGAGTCATTAACAGACACCATTTGAGAGATAAATTCCTCCTCTTGCTCAGTATCCCTAGATAAAATCGTGGGATATTTAGCAATTCCCAGTAAATTTAATGTTGAGATCCAACAACTGCGGCACCAATTCGCTGCTACCAATTGATTCAATTGAACTAACCCATCAAAGTAAGTATGAGCCGCCTGTTCCAACTCAGCTAGAGGTTGAGCTGACCAAAAAGATTGTAAACAAAAACCATGAGCATTGTAGCCAGCATATTCCAAGTTTCCCACCTCTAAACCTATTCCATATCCCTCTTGCAATGGAGAAAGGGTTTCTTTCATGTGAGATTTATAATTGAGGAGAAAGAACATGACAATATGTATTACCAACGNTATCCCTAGATAAAATCGTGGGATATTTAGCAATTCCCAGTAAATTTAATGTTGAGATCCAACAACTGCGGCACCAATTCGCTGCTACCAATTGATTCAATTGAACTAACCCATCAAAGTAAGTATGAGCCGCCTGTTCCAACTCAGCTAGAGGTTGAGCTGACCAAAAAGATTGTAAACAAAAACCATGAGCATTGTAACCAGCATATTCCAAGTTTCCCACCTCTAAACCTATTCCATATCCCTCTTGCAATGGAGAAAGGGTTTCTTTCATGTGAGATTTATAATTGAGGAGAAAGAACATGACAATATGTATTACCAACGGCTTCATCCCTTTTAAATCCAGTTTGGAGACTACCTGTAGTGCTAGTTGACCAAACTCTACCGCCACATCGACATCTTGCAATACACTACAAGCAACGATGCCATANTCCAGTTTGGAGACTACCTGTAGTGCTAGTTGACCAAACTCTACCGCCACATCGACATCTTGCAATACACTACAAGCAACGATGCCATAACAAGAATAAGCAAAGGCGGAAGCTCCAATATTTCCATATTGAATAGATAGTTTGACTGACAAAGATACCAATAATGGAAATAACGAAGAGCCTGAAAGGTAAGTAGATGGTATCATGCTAGTGGCAATCTCCACAATAGCAATTTTTTCTCGCTCCTGCATCATTGGCAGCTCGACTAAATTTGTGATTTGGAGATCGCCAAGCAGTAGGTAAATTTCGGAAACTGCCTCTTTAATATCGTCTTCTGTGGGTTTTTGGGGAAAAGTCACACCTAATTGTTGCAAAAATTGTTGTCCAGTTACAATTGCTTCTTTTTGTTGATGTCGGGTATTATATGCTTGTATTCTAATTCGATAAACATTCACTTGTTCTGGTAAAGAGCGGGTATTGGCAATGACTATCTCAATCAACTGTTCCATCACCTCAAAATCACCACATAAAGCAGCTAATTCCGTCCCCAGCTCATAGAATTCTAAAGTCAATTCATATTGCCTAGACCAAGCATTTTCTCCTAGTAATGATAATCCAATGCTGGCATACTCACGACCTGCCTGATAAGCATTGGCATCTTTAGCTTTGCGACAGGCAAGCAAATTTAGTTGAGCTAATTCATCTNTGTTCCATCACCTCAAAATCACCACATAAAGCAGCTAATTCCGTCCCCAGCTCATAGAATTCTAAAGTCAATTCATATTGCCTAGACCAAGCATTTTCTCCTAGTAATGATAATCCAATGCTGGCATACTCACGACCTGCCTGATAAGCATTGGCATCTTTAGCTTTGCGACAGGCAAGCAAATTTAGTTGAGCTAATTCATCTCGCTCGGTTTGTTCGCTAATTAAAGCTGTTCCATAGTTTAATTGATTGACAAGTTCAAAAATCTGTTCTTCTTTGGTTTCTGGGGACATTTTTTGTAACAGCAGTTGTCCGATATGATAATGAGTCTGGTTTTTTTTGTCATCGGGAATTAGAGCATAAGCAGCTTGCTGAATGCGATCATGGCTGAATTTAAAAGATTGAATCAGCAGATTTTCATCCAATTCGGACTGGGGTAAAATAAAGTTGCGGTCAAGAGAAATTTTTAACAACTGAAAAGTTTCTTTGGCAGAAATTTGTCCTGCCAAAGTTATAGTTTTTAAGTCAAATTCTGCTCCCAAACAAGCAGCAAGAGATAAAATTTCTTGACTTGATTTTAGTAACTCTTGCAGCTTGCCTACCATCAATTCCACAACATTATCTGTAAATCTCCTAGCCTTTATCGCTTTTATATCCCATTCCCAAACTCTTAATTTATGATTAAAATTTAGTAATTTTTCGCTATATAATGCTTTTAAAAATTCATTAACAAAGAAAGGATTTCCTCCTGTTTTTGCCCTAACTAACCAGGCTAAGTCACAAACTTTTTCTGGCTTCTGCTTCAAGGTATCACCGATGATACAAGCAATTTGATATACAGGTAATTTTTTTAACTTAATTTTGTTAATTGCAGCCTTGTTTTGCTTCAGGTTGTTAAGAGAAATAGCCAAAGGATGACTTGCCAAAACTTCATTATCACGGTAAGCTCCTAAGAGTAAAAGATATTTGGTTTTTCCTGCTATTAATAGCTGTTCAATTAATGTCAAAGTTGCTAAATCTGCCCATTGTAAATCATCAATAAATAGAGTTAATGGATGCTTTTGGTCGCAGAAACAACTAATAAAATCACCAAAAACAAGATTAAAACGATTTTGTGCTTCATTTGCTCCTAATATAGCAACGGCAGGTTGTTTGCCGATAATTAATTCTACTTCAGGAATAACATCAATGATTATTTGTCCGTTCTTTCCTAATGCCTGCAATAATTTGTCTCGCCAAACCTGCAACGTATCTCTACTTTCTCCTAATAATTGCCCAATTAATCNAAAAACAAGATTAAAACGATTTTGTGCTTCATTTGCTCCTAATATAGCAACGGCAGGTTGTTTGCCGATAATTAATTCTACTTCAGGAATAACATCAATGATTATTTGTCCGTTCTTTCCTAATGCCTGCAATAATTTGTCTCGCCAAACCTGCAACGTATCTCTACTTTCTCCTAATAATTGCCCAATTAATCCACGAAAAGCTGCTACAATTGCTGAATAAGGAATGTTGCGTTGAAATTGGTCAAATTTGCCAGAGATAAAATAACCCCGAAATTCAGTGATCGGTTTGAAAAGTTCTTGCACAAGGGATGATTTACCAATACCAGAATAACCGCTCACTAACATCAGTTCCACATTTCCCGTGGCGACAACCCTCTTAAATGCTTCTAGTAAAGTTGCTCTTTGTTTTTTTCTGCCATAAAGTTTTTGGGGAATTTGGAAGCGATCGGAAGTATCCTGTTGACCTAGTGGGAAAGAATTAATATTTCCTGTTTCTTCTAGTTGTCGGCCACATTCTTCTAAATCTGCTTTTAACCCATAAGCACTTTGATAGCGGTCTTCCGCATTCTTGGCCATCAACTTCATCACAATATTTACCAGTACAGGGGGAATTGCTGTCTGACTCACTGTTACCTTACCAATATTTCCAATATTTGAAGGTCGAGATTTAGCATTTTGGGCTTTCAATTTCATCATAATATCTGCCAGCACTGGAGGAATTTTTTTCTGCTCTTTTTGTGCTTGACTAATAATTGACGGAGGAGGTTTAGCAATATGAGAATGAATTAACTCTAAAGGATCTGAACTTACAAAAGGCAATTTTCCCGTTAACATTTCATAGAAAGTTACTCCCAAAGAATAAAAATCTGAGCGATAATCTAAACCCCGATTCATTCTTCCTGTTTGTTCTGGAGAAATATAACTTAGAGTACCTTCTAATACATTGGGATTTTTCAGGGTTGGGTTTT
This sequence comes from Hydrocoleum sp. CS-953, assembly GCF_002260545.1. Lineage (GTDB taxonomy): Bacteria > Cyanobacteriota > Cyanobacteriia > Cyanobacteriales > Microcoleaceae > Trichodesmium. Next base: position 13,411 of record NZ_LGSU01001461.1, read on the forward strand.
CTCGACTAAGTTGGGTAGCAATCCCAAAGTCAATAATTTTAACTTCTTTAGTTTTAGGATTAAAAACAATATTATCGGGATTAATATCTTTATGAATAACATTTTGAGCGTGAATTTGTCCTAGAATCTCAGTAATTGCGATCGCCAGGACTAAAAATTCTGAGGGGGATAAAACTTTATGCTCCTTTAGCCATCGTTTTAAGGATATTCCCCCAAAGTCTTCAAATACGATCGCATAGCTTCTTTGCCATTCTTCTAGACTATAAGCTTTGATAATACCAGGAGACTCTAATTTGCAAGTCAGATAATATTCCTGTTTATAGCGTCGAATTTGCTCGGAGGTTGGATAGTTTTGGTTAAGAAATTTTAGGATGACGGGTTGGGGTTCACCGAGTGTGGTAGTAGCTCTATCGCTAACTCGCCGAGCGCGATAAACTAGAGAGTTCGCACTCTTATGAATTTGAATAAAATCCTGGTATCCAGCAAGATTAACCATAAAAATAACGAAGGAGAAAGTTAGGCACTCTATTTATTCTAATGCAGTCGAGTTAATTCGGAAATAATTTTGCTCCTGAGAAACTTTTTGTTAAATGTAAGGTTAAATCCTTTTGCGTTTCATGTCGCGCAGCGTTTTCCTGACGGAATGCGGAGTATGACAAACGGAAATCGCCTTTAGAGGGTTTTGGTTATGACGATGTGGTTTATACATCTGAAAAGCCCTGTAAGCTAGACATGATAAGCTGTTTTGCATTTAAACCACTTAATTTGTTGTGTACCAAGTTAAAAGTACAACTCTTATTACTTCTAACTTCTGAATTGCTAAGACGCATTTTAAATGGGTTTTAGTTTATATAAAATCTAACAAATAATGCTACAAATAGTATAGTGCTTAAAAGACTTTACTGAAGACTTATCTATTTGAGAAAAATAGATTTTTACTTTAAATAAATGATTAAGAGGCTATTCCGCCTGACTCATAACTCCTTGAAAAAGCCTCAGTATTTGTAGCAAAAATTTTAGCATTTCATATTAGTAGTGCAGTGAGACACATTTTTACAGCACTTCCCGTTGCTCGTGAGGTACAGAGCTAACAGGCAAGATGGCTGTGCTACAAAAACTTTACCATTTAAACTTGTACATCATTAGTCCAAAATATGCTGTAATTTATTCCCACACTTCCCACACTCCCTCTAGCATAGAAGCCCTAAGCGTATCTCCAGAAAATAGGTTCTGGTGGAGAATTAATTGATAAAAAATGGGTAATAATTGATTTGATGATTGGATGAGTGGGAGATATCTAATACATCCTATCTCCCCATCTCCCCATCTC
>NZ_LGSU01001462.1 GCF_002260545.1 Hydrocoleum sp. CS-953
TTTTTAACGGTCTACCATTAACCAACAGAGGTTTCAATCCTGGTCGGTTTGAAGTTACAGCCATTAAATTAGTTAGTCCTAAATCAACTCCAGCAGCGTACTGAGACTGCTTTTTATCAACATCTGGGACAGTGTAAACAACCTCGATAACGTAACAGTTAAGTCTTGGAACAATGCGAACCTGATTAATGTTAGCAGCTTTGCTGGAGAACTCAATATTGGATTGAGACAGTTTAACAATTCCTTTTTTTAACAATGGTTTTGACAGAGCATCTGAAGGATATATAACAGTATTTCTCCCGTGTTCTTTATGCTTATACTTAGGGATTTTAGGCTTACCTAAATATTTGCCAGGATACTTTGACCAGTCCTTAAGTGCTGCTTTCCAGCCCTTCCAAGCCTCCGAAACTCGTCTAACTATTTGTTTACTTACTTTTGTTGGTAAGTATCTATAAGCTTCATGATTCTTGGTTTGATGGTAAATATCTATTGAGTTGTAATACTTACCTTCAGCAAAAAAGTATTGTCTTTGAGTGTAATTAGCTGCATTGTACAAGTGTTTTGATTGCAATGCTAGATAATCACATTCTTTCCAAAACTTATGCTGTCTATTGATTGTATGCTTTTCTACTAATTGCATTGTTCGACCTCCAATGCTTGACTACTTCTTGAATATATCCCCATATCTACCTATTTGTCAACTAAATGGGTAGATTCCCATCCGAATTTTGTACAGCTTTGGTCATATTATCTATCAGCTTTTGATTCTTGCGACTTCTAGAACCGTATAACCTGGCTGAGAAAACAGTTATCAATTCAATCATGTCTGTAGCTAGTTCTTGCTCAAAACTTAGTTCCTCGTGACTTTTATTGATAANCACTACTTCGGTTTCAAACTCCTCACACATAGCGAATACAAGCTCTGAACCAAATCTAAGTAATCTGTCTTTATGAGTTAAAACAAGTCTTCCTATATCACCTTTCATGATGCGCTTAAGCAGTTTCTTAAGTCCTTTTTTGTTGTAGTTAAGACCTGAACCTAAATCAGATATAGTTTCAAACTCCCAACCATTAGAAGCACTAAAAGACTCAAGCACTTTGATTTGTCTAGCTAAATCGTCTTTTTGGTCGTGGCTACTGACACGTGCATAGTTAATAGTTATTCGATAATCTAGATTTTTTGGGTTGCGTGGAGCTAATCGCTTTACATCAGAAATATAAAATCTTCTATGACCACTAGGACTTCTTTCGTAGCGTATCTTTCCAGAGTCTGCCCAACGTCTCACAGTTTTAACAGAAACTCCTAACTCTTTTGCAGCATCACCGATGCTAATCGTCATTTCTTCTTGATTGTCCATAATTAGTTACTGTATAGACTTCACCTAATTATATGGACAATCCGCAAGATATGTCTAGTTATGGGTAGAAAATAGGTAACAGTTTCACACCCNACTCTTTTGCAGCATCACCGATGCTAATCGTCATTTCTTCTTGATTGTCCATAATTAGTTACTGTATAGACTTCACCTAATTATATGGACAATCCGCAAGATATGTCTAGTTATGGGTAGAAAATAGGTAACAGTTTCACACCCTTTTTTTTGTGCCAAAATCCTTAGAAAATTTTCAGCGTCTTGGTCAGACAGCGAATTAAAAATCTTTGATAAAGACTTAGAATTTACATCCCTCTTTCCGGCTTTAAAGTCGTGAACTCTTGAGTATGTCAAACCACTTCTCTCTGTAATTTTTTTTAATGATTCTTGAGACTCTTTAAGGGTGGTTCTCATAGCTTCAGCAAACATATCTTTTTTCGGTTTGTCTTTTTAGTGAATAATATATTTGGCTTAATGCTAGAGAAGCTGTAATTTAGTGCCAAGCTCAACCAAAACCCTTGCCAAACAAAGCTTGTATAACTAAGTTGTTAATTGCTTGTTNTAATGCTAGAGAAGCTGTAATTTAGTGCCAAGCTCAACCAAAACCCTTGCCAAACAAAGCTTGTATAACTAAGTTGTTAATTGCTTGTTGGCTACCACTCATTGTATTTTTCAGGTTTTAATTTCATGCTTATTGGTAAACATGAAAAACCATATACTTCATGCCAGGCAAGCTTTTTTTAGATTTTGAGAGTTTTACTGAAATCAGTTAGCAACTACAAGTTGGCACCAAAAATCAGCTTCTCTAGTTTTAGCCCAAGCCCTAATTAGGACACGTTAACTAGCTTTTCTTTTTGTCCAAAATCAAAGATTTTTAGTGTTATTGAGGGCTATCTATCTGACTAATACCAACTAAGAGTTTGGATTGATTTTTTTAATTTCTCTAACCCACTCTCGACGACTGGAATGTTCTAAATTCAAAATATTTTCTAAAGACCAATGAAAATGAAAAGCAAGATAAGCTACCTCCTCACGCAGTTGTTCTGAGGGGTAGCTTAGGACTCCCCCGACAGTGCTAAATCAACTCTAAAATTATGATTACATTGAGGACATTGAACTCCAAAATAGGCATGATTTTGTTGATTAATCCGATTATAAAACTCCCGCAAATAAGCCAGATCCACTGTAAATAAATTTTCTAATATTTCTGGTGTTAATGAGGATAAAGTTCCTAACAGAGTAATCACTCTTGACAAGCGAACTAAAACACTATATATAGGTTCAGTTTGAGCGCGACTATTTTTCTGAACAATAATTTCGTCTTTTGCTGTGGCTAACCGCATTATGCCTTGACGATGAATATTTCCTTCCTCATCAATTAATCCTTTTGGGAGTGTAAAATTGAATTCTGTTGGGGGTATGTTTGAAGAGATCATTCTTCTTTTTGATTACTTAAATTATTTTCTTCTAAATCGTTAATATTACGATAAAAATTAATTAAATAGTCTAAATCACAAGCATATAAATTTTCAATAATCACAGGATTAATCTCATCTAATGCACCAAGACGAGTTACAACCCTAGATAAAATTATCACTGTTGCATAAGCAGGGTTTAACTTCACACGGGGATCGCGCAGAGGCACAATTTCATCAATTGCTTTTGCTAAACGCATGATTCCAATCCGATGAACGTTGCCATCAGAATCTAAATATCCCTTGGGTAAAGTAAATTCAAACTCGGTTTGCCACATTAGAAACTTGGGTTCGCCTTAAGATTTCAACTGCTAATTCTAGTTCTTCAATTTCAATCTCGCTACTGTTTGCACTAACATCCATTGCAGTATAACGAGTTGGCCATGCACCTCTAAATTCAAACCGAGCTTGTTCATTACCAGCTTGATCGTAGATGACAAGAGAACCATCCCGCAATTGTTGGCCCCAGTTCCCCTCTTCCACAGCATTAAACCACTTCCAAAGGGTTAGGGAATTAGTCATACCTCGTCGTAAAACAATGTTCTCTGTCTTGGCGTAACCGGGAATTTTTGTCCGAACAATTCGGCCTACTTTAGCAGGTTTACTGCCCCATTGTTGGGGCGTAACCTCAGAAAATTCAACGACTTCCTGAGAACGTTTAAATCCTTTACATTCCAGAAATATCGCATCTACAGGTTCTTCACTGTCATCTAATTTAAGTTCTAAATAGAAACGGGAAGCTGTTAGCATTTCCGGAAGTTTACCCACAGCCCCGTTTAATCCTTGAGTGTTGTTTTTCGGCATTCTACTGAACTCGCTTGACTCCTTCGTGAACTATTTCCAAGCTTTCATTTGCCATGTTCGTATCTCCAGCAGAAAAACTGGGGCCTTCATATTTACAAGGATAGGCATTGACAATTTCCCAGCGGGCTTGAATATTTCCCCCCTGGTCATAGGCACTAACAGAAGCTGCTTTGCGATTGCTATCCCAGGATGAAGTTCCTCCATCATTTGTGTTGCAGTCTTTGTACCAGGTATAGAGGTCTTTGTCAGTGGTTGCCACTAACTTCACTGTGACATTGCTAAATTTTTCATTAGTCGGTGTAGCTTGACGGGTTTTTTTACCTTGTTTGGTAGAACCCAACACACCCCCGTCTCCAGCGACAGGAGACTCAACCGACAAACCTGCAACCTCTAGAATTTGCTTTTCTGTAATGCCATCAGCCTCAAAGTAAAATTTACAGGCAGTCAGCAACTCACCCATAATGCTTCAACTCCTTTTAACGTAGAAAAAATGATTGAATTATCTATACAAATTAATTTTTGCCTCACAAAAAAATGTGATTGAATCTTTGGAAATATATTTATTAGACATCTCCAGAAAAGAGGGAACAGGGAACAGGGGAAAATAATTGATCAATTATCAATAATAATTGATTTTATTTTTTATTTTTGGAGATGTCTATTCCAGTTAAGATTGAAACACTTAACCTTGAATCCTTTTAAATCAGGGATTTAGCCGTCTCATTTTTATTTGAAACGACTATAATTAGCAACCTGTTAAGTTTGTGTCTTTTATTGGTTCGGTGCCCATTGACTAATGCGAATCACAACAAATTCTGCTGGACGCACTGGCCGTACTCCCACCTCAATAAAAAGTCTACCCATACGCATACTTTCTTCTGAGTTCAGTTCACCATCACACTTGACGTAAAATGCGTCTTCCGGCGAGCTACCAAATAAAGCCCCTTCTCGCCAAATGCGTTCTAGGAAGTTGCTGACAGTACGCCGAACTCGCGCCCATAGGTCTTCATCGTTGGGTTCAAACACGACCCATTGGGTTCCCAGTTCAATTGACTTCTCAATATAGCTCATCAGTCGTCGTACACTAATGTAGCGCCAGAGAATATTATCGGGTTCTACTAATGTCCGTGCCCCCCATACTCGAATTCCACGGTTAGGGAAGCGACGAATACAGTTAATTCCCAAGGGGTTCAACATTTCCTGTTCCCGGAAATTGGTGTCGTAGGCCATATTGATTACGCCTTTGGGAACTACGTTAGCGGGTGCTTTATAAACCCCACGAGTTTCATCGGTTTGACACCAAATCCCCATCATGTGACCAGAGGGGGGTACATAAATACCTTTTCCATTATCTCTAGGATTAGGAACCCGAATCCAAGGATAATAGAGAGCAGCAAATTGAGAACGACGGCCAAATTGCTCTAACCAATCTTTCACATCCTGGGGCTTATTCTGTTCTGGCAAAACCGGATCGTCCCCCCGTCTGACCTTAACTGGAGGAGTATCTAACACTGCCATACGATAGGGTGGACTTGGAGCAGCATTTTCACAGCCTATAAGCATCATTTCCATGATACCGTGAACTTGTTCTAGGTTAAGCATCCCCCGTTGATAGGCTAACATCATATCTGGGCAGGCTACCATTGCCACTTCATCAATTTCATACAAGCCCTGAATTCCGGTTCGACCTTTACGCGCCCCATAGGTCTTGCGGTAAAGCTGTTCGATAGGATAAATCTCTGGAGGAGGACTGACTTCGTAGGAACCATTAGCAGGGCGACGAGACAAGGGCATACCTTCAGAAGAAAGCACTTCAATATTGATATATTGTGATTCTTGTAAAGCCGTTTCTACAAAAACTCCTGCTTCTGGTCGGCACTCATGGAGAGATGACGATAAACCGCATCAACTTCCTGTTCTTGACCCTCAACAGTTCTCACTTCCTTTAATATATTTTCGCCCTGCATCAGGGNACGAGACAAGGGCATACCTTCAGAAGAAAGCACTTCAATATTGATATATTGTGATTCTTGTAAAGCCGTTTCTACAAAAACTCCTGCTTCTGGTTCGGCACTCATGGAGAGATGACGATAAACCGCATCAACTTCCTGTTCTTGACCCTCAACAGTTCTCACTTCCTTTAATATATTTTCGCCCTGCATCAGGGTCAGCTTGAAGTATTCTCCTGTATCGAAGGCTTCCTCATCTGGGTCATCGGTCGGTAACGGATCATCAGGTTGCACAAGAACATTAATCCGGCCATTTTCCTGTTCCTCCGGCTTAATGCTAAAGGATAATGACGGCTTCTGACTGACTGTTTTTACTTCTGTTAGAGCTGGCCTTTCCTCTGTTGTAGTTTTTTGACTACTAGGTAGAGGTAACTGAGTGCCAAGACTCACCACCCAGCATCGACCCCCCCCATTTTCAAACCATCCCCTAACGGCAAACGGTAAATAAGCTCCAAAGTCAGTAAATCCATCTGAACCGGGTTTGGCAAAACACTCTAAATACTGACTCCAATCTGTAATCAGTTGCGGTTCAAATAGTTGGGCATCCCCTCGTATATCTTCTGTAAACCCTACAAATCCAGCAACGCTGAGGCTGACCCCTTGAATGGGACGACTGCCCCGCTCAATTTCTTCAACATATACACCAGGCGCAAAGTAGTCTAGGCGAGCCATATCTAAATTGTCCTTATTTAGTCTGACATTATTTTTGAACTAAGCTGTCTAGCATTCAGATTGGAATACCCAAAACAGCAAAGGAAGAGCAGAAGATGGAAAATTGATAATTCTAATTAAGAATGTCGAACAGCTTATTCGACTCGAAATTCTAACCTCCACCTAAAGCCATTGAAAATTGCTATAACTTGATTTAATATTTTTCGGACNTTCAGATTGGAATACCCAAAACAGCAAAGGAAGAGCAGAAGATGGAAAATTGATAATTCTAATTAAGAATGTCGAACAGCTTATTCGACTCGAAATTCTAACCTCCACCTAAAGCCATTGAAAATTGCTATAACTTGATTTAATATCGTCTAAAATTTTTCTCAAAAATTTAGTGTCTTAATTTTATTTTAAAGTAAAACTTAATTGCAGCAAACTTTGTAAAAAATCTTAATATGATAAAGTTGTCAAGAAATTATAGCGGTGTTCACAAAGGTAGACGACAAAACTTCTTTTTATGAATTTAGAATTTAGAATTTAGAATTCAGAATTATTAAATTAAGGAATTGTAGCGGTTTTCCAGAAATGTTAAAACTTCTGCCTTCTACCTTCAAGCAAAAATCTCTGTACTTTATATTAATGAAAACTGCTATAAATCTTGATTATTTACAGAATTGGATACAAGATACATAAATTGGATACAAGATATAGAAATTGGATACAAACTCCTTAAATACTCCCTAGAATTTATGAGCAACCATCTTGCCATTGCTACCGTTACCGCAGTTCTGCAACGAATGTTACAGACAGGAATCGTGGATGATGTTCCAGGTGCTCAAGTTACAACCTTGCGACCAGATAGCCCAGGGAGTGGAATGCCTGATGTAGGGGTTAATATATTTCTTTATCAAGCTAGCCCTAGTCCAGCCTGGCGTAATACAGATCTACGCCCCCGTCGTCCCAAAGAAAATTTAATCAAACAGGCTCAAGCGGGACTTGATTTATTTTATTTATTAAGTTTTTATGGTAACGAACAGGAACTAGAACCCCAGCGTTTATTAGGAAGTGCAATCCAAACTGTTGTCGATCAACCTATATTAACGCCAGAAATTATTCGCAGTGTCACAGAGAGTTCATCATTCAGATTTTTAGCTAACTCAACTTTAGATCAACAAGTACAAATGGTACAATTTGTGCCAATTCAGATGAATTCAGAAGAGCTTTCCCGCATCTGGTCTATTTTCTTTCAAATTCCCTATATTCTTTCTTTTGCCTTCAAAGCTACTGCGGTTTTAATAGAAGGGGATAAAATTGGCAAAGCAGCCTTACCCGTGCGTTCTCGTGAATTTTCTACGGTGCTTAATCGCCCCTCTATTGACAAATTTGAAAATTCAGACGGCAGGAACAAACCTATTATAATGACAAATACTTTAACTATTCAAGGGAAAGAACTCTTAAATGAAAACGTCAGAGTACAAATTGGAAAAGCTAGAGTCACTCCTCAAGTTGTTAGTGATATGGAAGTAAAAGTGGATTTGGCCACACTTTTACCTCAAGAACGGGAGCAGCTTAAAGCTGGAGTACAAGGGCTACAAATTGTTCATTTAAAATCAATACCGCAACGTGTTATTGAATCTAATGCATTACCTTTTATTCTTTGTCCAGAAATAAAAATTGGTGATTTAGAAGATTTAGAAAATTTGGGAGATGATTTGTATTCAGCCAAGTTAACCATTCATGTAGACTTGATAGTTGAACCTGCTCAAAGATTATTTTTGCTTTTAAATAGTCTATCAAGTGAAAATTTAGAGTCTTTAATATTGCCTGGAAAAAAACGTCGTAAAGCTTCTCATACTATTCACTTTTCACTCCCCAAAATAAAAAATGGCGATTACCTAGTTCGAGTTCAAATTGACGGTGCAGAAAGTTCTTTAACTGTTGAGAATAACCGATATTCAGGGCCATTAATTCACATTCCATAACTTCTATTCCTTTTGAAAATTGTATGGATATCTACTCAACTTTATTGGCAACATTAGAACCAATTCGCCAAAAACTAAAAGAACGAGCTAATCAACTACAAGGTAAATCTAACATACAATTAAATACAACGGATAAATCACAATCTAATTCAACTCACTTATCCGAATGCTCGACTCTTAATTATCTTTGTCATAGATTTAATCTATCTCGGTGTGAGCGGGAAATTATATTACTTTGTGTTGGTATGGAACTCGATCCTCTCTGGCCTTCTGAATGTGCAGATGCTCAAGTTAATCCCCAAAATAATTTTCCCACTTTTAGTCTAGCTCAAAGTATTTTTGAAAGAGTTGATATAGGTGTATTGGCTCCAGAATCTCCGCTACGATACTGGAAATTAATAGAAGTACAACCTGGGTTAGTTTTAACCCTCAGTCCTTTAAAAATTGACGAACGCATTTTTCATTTTCTAGTAGGAACAAATCAGCTAGATGAACGATTAATTAGTATTATTAAACCTATCGTTACTAATGAAAACTTAGTTGATTCTCATCAGGAAATTGTCAAACAAATTATTTCCGTTTGGAATTATACCTTGAACCCTACAGATAATCTATTCAAGTCGCCAAACCAGGATTATGACCCCTCACTTTTTAGGGAAAAAGTAACTCAAATTTATCCAGAATTAGGGAATTTAGAGAGTGAAGGAGAAGATTTATATATACATATTAACCAGGCAAAACACTTACCAATAATTCAACTCTATGGCAATGAAACAAGTGCCAAAATAGCAATAGCTGCTACAGTTTGTCATCATTTAAAATTCAATCTGTACAGAATTTCATCACAGGTTATTCCTACTAATTTGAATGAACTATATCAACTAATTAAACTCTGGCGAAGGGAGGCAATATTGAATCAAGCAGCTCTCTTTTTAGAAGTTAATCAAGCAGCTTCAATAGATATCAATCGGGAAAATGCTATTAGCTATTTTATTGAAGAAATTGATAGTCCTTTAATTGTTAGTTGTCAAGATAGAAAACCTCAACAACATCGTCAAGTGATAATGTTTGAAGTGAATAAACCTACCACTCTAGAACAACGACATATTTGGCATCAAACCTTCAAAGAACAGGAAATTAATCTAGATAATTTCGTTGATAGACTGGTGGCTCAGTTTAATTTCAGTCTAACAGAAATTCAGTCTGTAAGTCAACAAATATCTGCATTAATATCTTCCAATTTATCATTAGAATCTGATGACAACAATAAATCAATTACTCAGAAAATTTGGCAGATTTGTCGTACTCACGCTCAACCTCAAATAAATGAACTGGCTCAACCTATTCAAGCGATCGCTAGTTGGGATGATTTGGTACTTCCTGAACTCCAAAAACAAACCTTACAAAATATTGCAACCCATGTAAAACAACGCATAACAGTTTATGAACATTGGGGATTTTTGCAAAAAGGGAAACGAGGGTTAGGAATTACTGCGTTATTTGCAGGGGCGAGTGGAACTGGGAAAACGATGGCTGCGGAAGTAATAGCTAGGGAATTACATCTAGATTTATATCGAATAGACCTAAGTTCTGTTGTCAGTAAATATATTGGAGAAACTGAAAAGAATTTGAGACAGGTTTTTGATAAGGCAGAAACGGGAGGCGCAATTTTACTCTTTGATGAAGCAGATGCTTTGTTTGGAAAACGAAGTGACGTTAAAGATAGTCGCGATCGCTATGCTAATTTAGAAGTTAGCTATCTTCTGCAACGCATGGAAGCTTATCGCGGGCTGGCAATTTTAACCACAAATTTAAAGGAAGCAATTGATAATGCCTTTATGCGCCGAATTAGATTTGTAGTGAAATTTCCGTTACCCGATGTAACTCAACGTACAGAAATTTGGCGACGAATTTTTCCCAAAGAGACACCCACAGCAGGGTTAGATTTCAGGAAACTTGCAAAGTTAAATCTTCCTGGGGGAAATATTCGTAATATTGCTTTAAATGCAGCATTCTTAGCAGCAGATATGGGAGAACCTGTGACAATGGCACATCTTTTGCAAGCCACAGAAAGTGAGTATGCAAAACTTGAACGCCCTCTAACTGACACAGAAGTTAAGGGATGGGTATAGAATTATATTGGTTCTGTTGCAATGCGAAAAAGAAGGAGGGTGTCTAATGGGCTTAAAACTAGATAAACTGTAATTATAATTGAAACTTATTGACATCTCCAGGGGTTGAAACACCCTGGATTCTGTAGTTATTCCACCGCAAATGGGATTAATCCACATTTGCTTAAAGCCTGTCAACAGACTTCTAAACTCCTCGACATAGACCGAAATCTAGCTGTGAGTTTACTTTTTTTTGTTAGCTTTCACGAGTGGTTTTACTCAATATGTTGGAGCAATAAATCGCTTCTATAGCTGCCTGCTTGCTTTTCCTTCGGAATGCTACGCAAACAGCCGTCGTAGGAAATTAATTCCCCGTCTCCTGTCCACCGGAATTTCACCGCACTAGCNTAGCTTTCACGAGTGGTTTTACTCAATATGTTGGAGCAATAAATCGCTTCTATAGCTGCCTGCTTGCTTTTCCTTCGGAATGCTACGCAAACAGCCGTCGTAGGAAATTAATTCCCCGTCTCCTGTCCACCGGAATTTCACCGCACTAGCTAGAGGTCATGGCGACAAACCTTGTTCTTACTTGCTATTTCTATTATAACAGTATAACAGATTTTTACTCCGGGTTAAAATCCGCGTGTCGTTATTCAACCAGGGGATAAATCTTCCGGGAACTTTCCTCCCGACGTTTTTTGTGTTTGAGAGAAGGTGAAAAAATTGCTGTCGATGTTGAAGTTCCAGGTGGAAATGCGGGTTGGCCATTGTTTGGAAGGGTTATAGGTAAATTTACTAATGCTTCTCGATATTTTAGCTTTAAAGTACGCNTCTTGTCATGGCGACAAACCTTGTTCTTACTTGCTATTTCTATTATAACAGTATAACAGATTTTTACTCCGGGTTAAAATCCGCGTGTCGTTATTCAACCAGGGGATAAATCTTCCGGGAACTTTCCTCCCGACGTTTTTTGTGTTTGAGAGAAGGTGAAAAAATTGCTGTCGATGTTGAAGTTCCAGGTGGAAATGCGGGTTGGCCATTGTTTGGAAGGGTTATAGGTAAATTTACTAATGCTTCTCGATATTTTAGCTTTAAAGTACGCTGCTCAAACCAATTATCCCATATTGAGATACTGAAAAGTCTATTTATGGGGTATTTATAGAGAATCTGTCGTTTAGTGCCAACTAATTTTATAATCCTTTTAATGCAAGGTTTTTGAACAGGATTTCTCACAAATTGGAGTTTAGAAAGAGTTGGACTTTGGAGTTCTGACTTCTGCTATAGCTTCAACTTTTGGAGAGTCAAGAAGAACAGCAATTACTTCAATTTTACTTGCAACTGAGCGTTGAAAAAGCTATTATTATACTATAATTAACTTCCCTGGGGGGAAGTCCCGCGCTCTCCCGGAGGGGAGCGTCGGGATGAAAGCCAGGGCAAAGAGTCGGATATCTCCACAAATGAAATGTTCCGATCCCCTTGACAAGCTAGGAGGTATTTTGTTACATTTGAGGTCAACACAGGGGGAGGACATCACCTCTGTAAAAACAGCGGTCAGTTTTTTTTCTGACTGAAGAATCCTGCTTTGTCGCGTAAGCGCAACGTCGGGAATATGTCAATTTATTCTCTAAGTCATGGGTAAACCAGCCGCGAGAGTTACAGATAATGTATCCCATCCAATTCCGCCCGTTTTAACAGGTAGCCCCGGTAGCCTCAATGTTTTAATAGGAAACTTACCTGCGTGGCGCGGTATGCCTTCTGGTTCTGGTGCAGGCTTACAGATGGCAAAAAAGGCATCTGATGCTGTGATTAAAGCAGCAGAAACCGCAACTAAGGCGGCAGTTGGAACCCTTGGATTACCAGCCGCAAAAGCCGCTGAAGAGGCTACAAAAACGGCACAATTAGCCACAATGAGTAGCACAATTACGAGCAGTGCTGGGGGTGCGGATATTCATGTCTGTTCGACTCCTTCACCCATTCCTCCCCATGGCCCTGGAATTGTCACAGATGGCAGCAAAACCGTTTTGATTAACGGTCTACCCGCTTGCCGTCAGGGTGACACATTGCAGGAAGCCATTGGGCCACCCAATAAAATCACACGCGGTTGCATGACCGTCCTGATTGGTGACTAAATTCTGTCTATGTAGCACTGATGTGAAAATTAGTCCGCTTGTGACATCAACTCCAAAGGTTCTAACTGTTCATGTTCAATTGCGATCGCTTGCCCCAGGTTAAATTAATTGGCGATCGCATATATAGAGTTTCTAAAAGCTTATCTGAGCGCTGGCATTCATGTCCTAAGTGTGGACAAGAACTAGATAGGGACTATAACTCACCCACCCCTCTTGCTCCCCTCCCAGGAGGGGATGGGGGTGGGTTGGATTGCTATAAACACAGGGGGAGGACATCACCTCTATTAAAACTGCGGTCAGAGCTTTTCTGGCTGAAGAATCCCGCGCTCTCCCTACGGGAGAGCGTGGGGAGTATGTCAATTTAACTTAATCAATCCTCCCTTAACAGTAATATCCCTATTTGCTTTAATATTAATCTCCCCAGTCGCTTTTATATCAATATTGCCTCCTGAATTCAGGCTAATTCCTGTATTATCCATCTTGATCGTATGACTAGGCGTTTTCAATTCAATATAGTTATTTTGATCATCTAATCGTAATTCGTGACCACCATTTGTTTGAACTTCCACAAATTTTTCACTATCATTTAATCGAATCTGATGTCCGGCAGTTGTCTCAATATAAACTCCTGCCTTACTATTTCCTTTATCTTCTTCAATAAACTGAATTTGATGACCTGTTCTTGTTTTAAAGGTTCGCACCCGGACATTACTATCTTGAACACTTTCATTAATATGTGTAGGAGGCATATCTTGACCGTTCCAAACCCCACCTAAAATATAAGGGCGATGAATATTTCCATGTTCAAATGCAACTAATACTTCATCATTAATTTCTGGTAAACAGTCAAATCCTCGATCTTTTCCTGCGCCAATTGCTACCATTCTTGCCCAGTGGCTAGCATGAGCATTTTCTCCAGTTTGAGGTGTTAGGGTGGGAAACCAAACTTTGACTCGTCCTAAGGCTTCTGGGTCTTGGTTGTCAGTGACAATTCCCACTAAAAAAGTTTGTCCGGGTTGCAGACGAGTGGGGGGAGAAAGGGTTGTTAATAAATCACCACCGCGCAATCCACGAACACTAAATTCAGTTGTATAAACCCTTTCAAAGTAAGTATGACGAGTCTCGGTTACATAGTACGAACCACTGTGTTTTCCTAAATCTTCTAATCTCACATTTAGTCCGGGTCTAATTTCAGGATTTCCCTCAGCGTGAGCATCTGCATAAACAAACTGTCCACCTAATTCATCAAATAAAGCAGAGGCGATCGCGTCCGCTTCTTTGGGGGTAGAAATTGGTTGATCGATAACATGAACAGTTGGCTTTACTGGTTTTCCTTTAAATCCAGAAATTGCCACACTTCCTTTCCCGTTGCCAGTTTCCGTTAGTACCTTTTCATAATTTCGAGTCGAAACAATTGGCTTTTTTTGTTTATAGTCCCAAGCTCTAACGTTAACTTCTTTCACCTGTTCTGCGCTGGTAACTCGAACTCGAAAACTATGTATATCCTCCAGCCATTTTAGTTGAATGATTTGAGTTGTTTTGGGGCGACGAAAATTCAATTTACCATCTTGAACAAATAGTTCAAAACCAATGCGAGCGGCTCGTTCTCGCATAAATTCCATATTGGTTTGATGATTTTGAAAAACATAGTCATGGGGAATTCCACTTTCATCAATTTGACCCGGTTCAATTAAAACCTCAGCTAGAATCTTTTTGACAATATCACTATCTGTCATTCCTTGAAATGAACGATTCCATTGTCCTCGATATAGACGATGTGAAATATCGTAACCCCGAATCACAATAGGTGCTTGTGATTGTTCCGTGAAATGGGTTTCAATAGCTGTAATTTCTCCTTCTATTAAATAGTCTTGTTTTTCTTCGCTAAACTCTTCAGATTCTGTTGTACTTGCGCTAAAGCCAATTTTTACTGTTTTACCAATTTTTAGCAGCTCTTGATGTTTCCACTCTCTTTCATCTTTATCCCCTGGAAAGTAGTCATTTCTAATAACAATTGTGAACATTGCTGGCAGGTGCAAACTTTCTTCAACAATAATTTGGACAATATCTTCCATAACAGACTTCATCTTTGCAGGTGATTGACCTTCAATATAAAGCAGGGGTAGTGCAACATAATTATCTGATTTGGGTGGATAATTTTCGGATTTCATGGCAAATATTAAGATTCTGTTGCAAAAAGACAAAAAGACAAAAATCTGAGTAGGATTTTAGGTGCAACGAAGATAGCAACGTATACACAACAAAATCATTTCAGGAAAAAAGTGACACTATTGGAAATATTGTTTAGGGTTTCTCAAGGGACTAGAAGAAGGAATTATAAAGTGAATTTTATAATTAATTATACACTACTCCTTCTTTATTTATAACATAAGCTTAATATTTGTAAACATCTGTACATAGCCATTCATTAATTGATAATTGATAATTGATAATTACCTCTCCCTTTTAGGGAGAGGATTGACGAATAAGGAAAAGATTTATTTTTT
>NZ_LGSU01001463.1 GCF_002260545.1 Hydrocoleum sp. CS-953
GGGAGGACATCACCTCTGTCTAAACAGCGGTCAGGGTTTCCCAGACTGAAGAATCCCGCGTTGTCCCGTAAGGGCAACGTCGGGGGTATGTCAATAAATGTAGTAAATAACTGCATTAAAGGTGCGTTCAGACAAACAAATACAACAGCAGAATTCTAACTCCAGGGATTGGTCATGGCCACTATGGCCAATTTTACCCTTATACCCTTATGGTCAACGACGGACATTAAGAAAAGAAATAGTTAAAGATACAATCTGGACTTTTGACCAACTCCAGGGTATCTTCTATGTCACTGTGCCAATTAGGATGACAATAGTCAGAATGATTGGAGGTGGTTTGTTTGTCTATGCCCCAATAGCACCAACACGAGAATGTGTCAGACTTGTCAATGAATTGGTAGAAAAATATGGAGAAGTTCGCTGCATTATTTTACCAACTATTTCTGGCTTAGAACATAAAGTATATGTAGGACCCTTTGCGAGAAAATTTCCCACGGCGGAAGTTTTTGTCACACCCAACCAATGGAGTTTTCCTCTAAATTTACCCCTGAGTTGGTTGGGTTTACCAAGAAACCGTACCTACCTACTCCCGACTAATAGTGCAGATGCACCTTTTGCAGCAGAATTTGACTACGCGACTCTCGGACCCCTTGATATTGGTTTCAGACCTTTTGCAGAAGTAGCATTTTGGCATAGTCCATCCCAAACTTTACTGGCGGTTGATACTGTTTTATCTGTACCTGCTGAACCCCCGGAGATTTTGAATTTAGATCCCTATCCTTTATTATTTCATGCTAAAGATGATGTGTTTGATGTGGTAGAAGATACTCCCACAAATAGACGTATTGGGTGGCAAAAAATATGTTTGTTTGCATTGTATTTTCAGGTGGATGCTTTAGATGTAGTTCCTACAGGGAAAGTTTTGAAGAATGTGGGGAAAGCAGGCGATCGCTCGAAGCGTGCATATTTTGGTATCTTACCGTGGCGGTGGAAATCTGACTGGCAGCGTTCTTTTACAGAATTACGACAGGATGGGCGGTTGTTGGTAGCGCCTATATTGCAAACTCTGATTTTAAATCGCGATCCAAAACAGGTGATGGAGTGGGTTGAAAAGGTGGCAAGTTGGAATTTTCGCCAGATTATTCCCTGTCATTTTGATGCACCTATTCAGGTAAGTGGGTATGAGTTTAGGCAAGCATTTAGTTTTTTAGAAAAGGATAGTGGCGGGTATTTACCAGAGAGAGATTTACAGTTTTTGAGACAATTAGATGAAGGATTGAAGAAAAGAGGGATTTTGCGTTAAAAAAGTTGTAGCATGGAATCAAACTGGGAGTGTGGGGAAATGGGGAGATTGAGAAAGATTTGGAGCTATGTCAAAGATGGAACATTTTTTATACCGAATTAAGCTGATTTGATATTACTACTCTTTACTCCCTACTGCCTACTCCGTAAAACTAAGAAATTTTTTACCTTACCAGGATGGTTCTGTGCTATATAATAGTATACTATAGAAACATTTTCTTAAGGAGATTAACATGGATATTGTTCGTTTAATTTGTGCGATTTTTTTACCACCGCTTGGCGTATTTCTACAAGTAGGTTTTGGCGGTCAATTTTGGTTGAATATTCTTTTGACTTTACTAGGTTATATCCCAGGAATTGTTCATGCTGTTTGGGTTATTGCTAAAAGATAAATAGTTATTATGTATAAGGTGTAATATTCAGGTATTTCTGCTTTATATCATGTTCGTTTGAATACTTATAATTAGGTTAGTAGTTGGGCTTTAGACGAGATACATATTAAATCTAGTAGTATCGTTTAAATAAACGATAGAAACCGGGTTTATATGAAATTTCTTACTACACTGACATTTATTTTCCATAAACCCAGTTTATTACCGAATTATTAATAATTAATAATTAATAATTAATAATTAAATAATTATGGTTTAAAGCCTCTCCTTGGATAGGGGAAAAAAGCGGTCGTTAGCGTTAGCGTTAGCGAAGCTCCTCTTTCAGAGGCAGTTCCTCTTTCAGAGGCAGCATGACCTTAGGATGGGATGGCGTTTAGCTTACGCAAAACTTCGTTAACGCGGAGCGACTTGAATTGCGTTTTCGGCGCTTGAGCCGACATGAAACGCTGCGCGACATGAAACGCGGCTCTGCACTCTTCGGGAGACCTCGCCATATCCAATCTCCCCTTGAGAAGAAATAATATTTCCTTATCTTCAATTCCGTAGCGGTTTTAACCAGAGGTAATTATCAATTATCAATTAATGAAAGCAGTTTTCATATCAATAAACCACATCGTCATTACCAAAACCCTGTAGGGAATTTGTATGCAACTTCCCTACTTTTTGGTCTATCTTGCAGGAAAAGCACTGTAATACCAAATCCGGTTATTAAAAGTACCTTTTTCAAAATCCTCTCTAACATCCCCCCATCTCCCCATCTCCCCATCTCCACAAAAGGGTACTCTATAAACCGGATTTAGTATAAGATCCCGCAAAAATTCCTCTATTGAGAAATCACCGTATCTTCCCGGAACGCCAGGTTCTGAATACGCTCATCAGAGCTAGGATTTCCGTCAGCCTGGGTAAAAGCGCGGTCTGCCGTAGGGAAAACTTGATGGAAGTATTCTGCCAGTGAATCCTGCTCAGTACCGAAAGGAGCAAAGTCGGCAACCCCATCGAAAGGTTCTGCAATGGCCTCATCCCTCACCCCATTTTTGTTGAGGTCTTCTTCGGGTTCAAAATCACCATCGCTGTCACTATCCGGTTCGCCCAAGAGATCGACACGATTAAACAAAACCGGATCGGCACTCAAAAAACTGGGGTAAGGATAGCTGTCGCCACCATCAGCGAGATAGTTAACGGTAATTGCCCGGAAAGTGCGACTGGGATCTCCAACAAGTTCGCCATCTTGAGCAACCACATCAGATTCGCCATCGCCCAAAACGACTAAAGAGATTACCCGATCGCCAGCAGGACGTTCGTAATCGAAGCTAAACTTCAGACCGCCTACTTGGGGGAATTGACCGGGCGTTGCACCGGGAGCCGTCCCTGAAACCCCATGTTCAATAGTCTGTAAGAGTTGTTCTGCTGTTAGGGTAATCAGGGTGAGTCCGTTGTTGAAGCGGAGAGAGTTGTTGATGTCCAGTTCTGAAACTTGTC
The DNA here is from genome assembly GCF_002260545.1 of Hydrocoleum sp. CS-953. GTDB lineage: Bacteria > Cyanobacteriota > Cyanobacteriia > Cyanobacteriales > Microcoleaceae > Trichodesmium. The sequence continues at coordinate 3,174 of NZ_LGSU01001463.1, forward strand.
CTTCTGTTTTACCTGCCTCCGGATTTGCTTCTGGGGGCAACAGTTCAAAGTCATTGGGGTTGGTGCTACCACTAGCAGCGTTAATGATGCCGATGTTAGAACGGATGCTGCCCCCATTTTTCAAAGCAATCCGTGTTGTGGGGTCTATCGTTTTGGCATAAGCCAGGTCTGCATCGGAGGTCAGATTGCCCAGGTTGGTTTCTTCGGTGCGGACAAATGAGCGATCGCCCCGGAGGAAAACTGTTGTATTCCCAAAAACGTTACCATCCTGACTTGCGATAACCCCATTGAGAGCATCAGTAATAGCAACAATTTCCGGGTCTGGAGTACCACCAATAGCTGCAACCCCTTCTTCGTCAGTAGCGTAAGCTCCGCTGACACTTGGATCGATGCTTTCGGGGACAATGATACCATCGGCATCGAAATCTATCACCAGACGACCGACGTATGTGTAATTAGCTTTGGTGTTAACAACAGCGATATGGTTGCCGTCTGCATCAGTTTTGAGAATGGGATAGGGACCAGCACTGGTATCTCCAGCGCGGAGGCGGTCTGTTTCATCAGAGAGCAACGTATGGGAACCGCCCGCAACGATGATATCCACATTTCGCAGACGAGGAGCTAGTTCGTCGCGCTCAATATTCAACTGTTGCATGTGGGCTAAAAGAATTACTTTGTTGATGCCCGTTGCCGTCAGCTCGTCTACAGCAGTCTGAATGTCATTGGCTAGAGCGTCGTAGTCCGTGTTATTTTCAGGGAACACGGTCACGTCGCCAGAGGCTGCTATCGCTGGTAACAACGGTGTGGTTGCACCAACGATGCCAATCTTTTCGTCGCCAAGGGTAGCGATCGCTGTCCCTGCTAATTGTCCGGCTGAAAGCGTGCTAATCTCTTGTCCGTTTTCCGTCACCTTGTCCGCCAAGTCTGCATCTGTACCGAAATTTAAGTTCGCGCTCAGATAAGGAAACAATGCCCCACGGTATTCGCCGGAAGGTTGAATGATATTGCTAACTTCTTTCGTGCCCAGATCGAAATCGTGGTTGCCAAAAGTGGAGGCTTGGACGCCCAGTTGGTTGTGGATTTCGATATTGGCGTGGCCGATGCCAGCTTTGCCCACGGGGGTGTTATTCAGGCTCGGATCGCCACCCGCAAACAGGAACGGACTGGGAATGTAGTTATCGCCAGAGGAAAGGAAAAGGGTGTTGGGGTAGTCGTCTTTGAGGGTATTAAGGACAGCGGAAAAGCGAGGCGCGTCCTCCAATGCTTCCAGGCCAGCTTCAAAGTCAGAGGCATGGAGAAGTTGAAGGGTAAAGGTTGTAGCATTCGAGTCTGTAGCGGTGCTGGTAGCAGCGGGTTCGGATTTGCCAAACCAGCCAAACCCTTTGAATAGGTCGGATAGGCTCCATGCTGTCGCCGGAGGGACAGCGACACTCAAAAAGAAAGCGGTGGCGATCGTAACAACCACTACCTTCTTCCACAGATGCTTCCAAATACGATTCAAAATCATTGAGAAAAACCTCTAAATAAGAACATGAACTCTGGAAATATCGTCCAGAGGTTTAGTTTTTTGGCGATGGCCTCTGGTTAGGAAGCGATCAGCTCCGCTGGTGCCGGAGGCGATCGCTCACTTTCTGGACTCATCTAAAGTTTTTGTTTGTAGTATTGCTCTAGCCCGAACTATAGAAATTGCTAGAGCAATTCTACGAAGTTTAATTATAACTATTTAAAGCTTAACGCACCAGAAGTTCCTTAAGCCTCATTTTTGACAAAAAATAATGCGGTACGGGGACCGATTTCAATCCCACCGCGATTAGGAGAACCCCATTTGTTAATGTACTTTTGACCGTCATCACCGTAGTCTACACACATTTCAAAGTCGTATTGTAGCTCGTTGTAACAACCTACTCCTAAACCTGGCATTTTGGCTGCTGTAACATCAAATGTTTCGCCAGCTTTATTAATAATGGCTAAACCTTTGTCTCCACGCTCAACAAATAGTAAATTCGGACTATCTGCACTGTCAGCAATTTCGTTACCATTGCGATAATATTGGGGTTCTGCTATCATTTCTTCGTGGAATTTCGTTCCAGCAACAACTGTAGGCTCGAAAGCGTCAAACGTTAAAATCAAGGGGGTTCCTTCTTTTCTTGCTAAAACGTAAGCTGTTGCTAACACTAAATCATTCTTGTCAAATTTCCAATTATCGAACTGTCCTGGTGCCCAAGTATCATGGTTACGAGCAAATGTGACAGCATCATCACCTGGTAATGCACGCTGACTATCTGCTGGATTAACTAAAGAACGTAAGTCTCCTCCGTAACTAAAAGCATCTTTCAAGGTATTAACCAGTTGAAAATCTGTTACTTTGGGAAATACTGGAATATATTTCATGCTTTCGTCATAGTTGCGCCCAATAGCTTCACCATAATAAAACTTATCTTCAGGGATAACTTCCACGATCTTCTCTAAATCTTCAACAGAAATGTGTTTGACAGCATCAAAGCGGAAGCCGTCAATTCCCATATCCATCAGTTTTTGCATATACTCGTGCTGTTTCTGTTGGACATAAGGTAAGTCCGTCCTTAAATCTGGCAATCCTTCCTGATCATTGGGACTGCATAACCAATTATTTTCAACTTCGTAGGGATTATTATAGTCGGCGATACATTTTGCCTCGCGGAAGTATTCTTTTTTTGGATAAAGTGGATATGCTTCAGGGAAAGGCGCAACATCTTTATAAAAACGATAATTAGCCATGTGATTAAAGACCACATCAGCAATAACTTTAATTCCCCGTTCGTGAGCAGCGTCAATCAAATCCTTTAAATCTTGCTCCGAACCTAGATTTCCTTCTAGAACATAATCAAATGGCTGATACTGAAAGTACCAATATTTGTCTGAAGTGCAGGCATCATCTTCCCGTCCTGGTGTTTGATTGGGAGGCGAAATTTGAATATAGTTATATCCTGCTGCTTCAACTTCAGGCAGTTTTGCTGTGACGTTGGCAAAACATTCATCGAAAGCATGGTAGATAACATCTGCTTTAGCAGGAGCAGCATTGGAGGTTAGTCCAATAATTACTGCCAGGAAGCAGGTACAAACCCACGTTATGAGAAAACTGAAAGTCAAACGATTTTTGGTCTTCATAGATACGATTTTTGTTTCTACTTTAATTGCTGGACTTACACTCATTCAATTGTGAGATGCCAGGAAACGCACCTGATCTGACCCCCATTGATCCTCTCAGTCATGGGTGATCGATGGCTTATTTTGTGCTGAGAGTGTTACCCTAAAACCCCCTTTTTTGAACCACGCCAAATTATCGAATTTGTAGGGTTTCCGGAGAACGGTTTGTCAATATTTCGCAACCTGTATCTGTCAGAAGCGCTGTATTTGAAATGAAATAATCTCCTCGTCCTGTTTCCGTGAACCAGGAATGGAGGTGAAGAGCCATTCCAGCACGCAAAACTAAATCACCAGACCTACGAATTCCTGTGACGGCACTGCCACCTGTCCAGCTTGGAGGAAATCCAATACCGACCAGATACCCGCAGTGATGGCGATGGTAATCTCCGAGTCCAGCCTCTTCAGCAATGCCATGCCAGGCATCATAAACGTGTCCAACCGTGACCCCTGGTTGAATGGCATTGACGATGGATTGCATTCCTCGAATGGCCAACTCTGCGGCTTCCTCAGCTATAACAGGTGCTGATCCCACATAAACCAGGCGGCCCATGGGGGCCTGATACTTTCGATAGGCTGCGCCGATCTCGAGTAATACCGAATCGCCGTTTTCAAAAACATCCCCACGCCAGGTAGTGTGCTCGTCACCCGGCCTGCGTCGAGTAGAGCGAATAAACGGCCCAAATCCGGGATACTCACTACCTGCTAGTATCATGGCTCGATGACATTCCGCAGCCACTTCATAGTCACTGGCACCGGAATGCAACGCCTCAGTTGCGGCCAAAGTGCCAGAATCCGCCGCTATCGCTGCACGGCGAGTGTAATTCTGTTCCAAAGGCGACTGAACCATGCGCAATTCGTGTATCAGCGATGAGATGTCCGACCATTCAACACCCGGGAGTCCTTCTACTAGTTTTTCTGCAATATGTGCAGTCAGGAACAAGCTCTTTTTTTCGAGACCTAATCGTGCGCTTCCAAGACCTTCCTTTTTTATTATCGAGGCAAAAAACTCTCCCGAATCTTCTGTATCAGAATGACCTGCGAATCGAGTATTTGGCACCTGTTTCGAAACAGTGGCTTCTTCGATCGCTCGAGCTGCGATTGTGAGATCTCCGTTTAGAGGCACAATCAATACATGGCAAGCGAAGAAGCCCCAGTGATCGAGGCCAGTTAAATAATAGATATTTTCCGGGATGGTTACGATCAAACCATCCAGTTGGCGTTCTAGCATATTGGTGCGAACTGCCTTGAGCCGGTTGGCAAGCTCTTCTTGTGGAAATGGTTCATGAGTAGTCAAGGGTTATGTCCTCCTTTATATTTTTGTAATAATTTTTAGAATAGTTATTCATTGTAATGCTGATTACCATATCATATCTACTCAAATTTAGTCATGGCAAGAACGTAGGGGCGAATGGCCATTCACCCCTACTGACTTAATATCTACTCAGGTTTAGTTGCTGTTATAAAAACCATGAGATCGTTAAATTTCAACACTGACTTATCCTGATATTTTTCTTCGATTTCCTTTAAACCTGCTGCCAATTCAGTATCATTAAATGTAGAAAGCATAGACATATAACGATTTTCTACCATTTCAAAATACTGATTTTTTGGCACTTCTAAAGGGTACTCAATCATATCCATATCAACAACAAAACCTACTTGCTGAAGTAAATTAATCATTTCTTGATAGGGAGGTTGGTTTTTTTCAAACAACTCTAGTGCTTTCGTAAATAAAGGATGATCAATATCAGGTGGCCACAACAATAATAGAAAAATTCCCCCAGGAGTTAATCTTTGATATAAATTCTGGAATAGTATAAATTTTTCCTCTATATGATGTATAGCTTCTTTTAAGAAAATTTTGTTATAAATTCCTGGGTTTTTAGAGAATTTTACTCCATCCATTTCTATGGGATTTAATCGACTATTTGCCGGAATTTTTGCTAGCATTTCAGCAGAAGGATCGACGCAAGTAATCGGGTGCTGTAATTGAATTTGAGCGAGAATTTCTTGGCTATAAATTCCTGTTCCACAACCAATATCTGCCAAAGTATCTGTGGGAGTTAGGTGTAGATGTTCGATAATTTTTTGAGTTGTGAATTTAATATATTCAGGAGAGTACGACCAGAGATTATCGAAAATCTTGGCGATATTTTTGTAATGATTTTCGGAAGTGTTATATATCATAATTAATATTTTTGCTCAAATTTTTGACAACCTTTTGATATTCTAATACCAATTTCATAAACTTGGGCTACTCAGTACAGGAGTAGTCAGTAGCCAGTAGTCAGTAGTCAAGAGTTAAGGTGAGTAGCCTTACTTTTGGAATTTGGTATAAAGAGTTTAATATCTGTTGTAAAATTGCTAATACTTGGGCTAAATTACTATTCCTTAAACTCCTTCAAAATGGTACTCGCCGCTCTCCAACTTTTGAATCGCAGCGGACTTAATTTCAGGCGGACATAAACGAAACACTTTCTTACCGGGATTCTCAAAGTTCCCTTGCGCTAAACTTTGCACCCCACCAGCTTTAAGAAAACAGAGCGCTTCCACCAACAGTTCTCCGCACAGTCGGTTGATAGCAGCCAGTAGTTGTGGGTAAGTGGCTTTTGGCTGTAGATATAACCTCTGTCTTGCAATTATCGGCCCACTATCCACCCCTTCGTCGATGAAATGTACGGTAACGCCTTGGGGGAGATCGTGAACGATCGACCAAAGATAGGGATTATTCCCCCTAACAGTCGGCAAATATCCAGGATGCACATTGACAATACCCAGCTCGGGAATGCGTAGGATATTCTTGTTGCGGATAATCCGGGTATCCCCCAGCACAATCAAATCTGGACACAATGCTGTCAGTAGTTCTTCAGATTCTGCGTCGTTATGATTGGCAGTCTCGACACAGCGAACATTGCGTCCAGCGAGAATCTCTGGCAGAGATCGAGGCAATGGGGTTTCCGCTGCAATCTTTTGCAATTGCTTCTCAAGTTCCTGCCTACCTGCTGTAGCAGAATCGGAACACTCCTCAATCACGAGGGCAGGTTCCAATCCAGCCTGGAGCAGGCGCTCCAGCATATAATTTCCTCTGGGGTGTCCCTTAAGATTTAGGTAAGCAAAGGTCATGCGATCTTTTTTGCGGTTTACTATGAATTGCCGGGCATCCGGAACTGCCTGGTAGGAGTTATCCGGGAGATACACTTCTGGACTACTAAGGGGAGGGTTAAACACGGATATAATCCGCATATCCTTGCTAGCCCTGAGGTAATACTCGTCATGTAGATTCAGCGCATACAGAGTACCGGGGGTGAGTTGATAAATATTTCCACTCTCAATAACTTCTATTTCACCTTCACCTTCCACACAATACAACGCCTCCACATGATTTTTATAGCAGATATGTGTTTCTGTATTGGCAAATATAATGGTGTCATGAAAAGAGAATCCCATTTGATCCTCTTTCAAGAGTAACTGCCGACTCACCCAGTTTTTATTCTCAGCAAATACCTCATGTTCGGTGCCGATAATCTCTTGCAAACGACGTAATATCATGCTTGCTCCTCTTGTGATTCAAACGATTGCTTAACTGATTTTTCAATAATATCGAGACCTTCAAGGAGCAACTCATCTTCAATAGTTAAAGGCGGCAGCAACTTGAGAACCTCATTGTACGGTCCGGCAGTCTCAATAATCAATCCCTGTTTAAAGGCGTTTCTGGATACTTTGCAGCTAAAACCCTCTTCAGGAATTTTCAAGCCCTGGATTAATCCCTTCCCTCGAACTTCCATGTTCACCTCTTTGTATTGGTTGGCTATATTTTGCAGCCTATCTTGTACAACCAGGCTTTTTCTGATTACCGCATCTTTTAAACCGTCATCTTTCCAATAATTCAACAAGGATATCGATGCAACAAAAGCCAGGTTGTTACCTCGAAACGTTCCTGTATGCTCTCCCGGTTTCCACTGGTCATGTTCCGGCTTGATGAGTACCAAAGACATGGGAAGTCCACCACCGATTGATTTTGCCATCACTACAATATCGGGGCTGATTCCAGCATCTTCAAAACTGAAAAATGAGCCGCTTCTGCCGTTACCCACTTGGATATCATCTACGATCAGCAGAATGTCAAAGTCTATGCATATCTGTTGAATTTCTTTCAGCCAATTCCTGCTAGCAACATTAACTCCACCCTCTGCCTGTATTGCTTCCAGGATGATAGCTGCAGGTATATCAATGCCACTGCTTGGGTCTTCAAGCATTCTTCTTAAGAAAGAGGCTGTATTATGCTCAGGACCAAAATAGTTGTCATAGGGCATGAAGCTCACGCAGGCATCCTGTAAAGAGAAATTATTCCGATAGTATGAGTTGCCTGTAACACTCAGTGCGCCCTGAGTAAGGCCGTGGAATGCGTTGGTAAATGCGATAATGCCGCGCCGTTTTTTTACGGTTCGACTGAGTTTTAGAGCAGCTTCGATTGCGTTCGCTCCTGTGGGACCAGTGAACTGCACTCTGTATTCAAGATTCCGAGGAGTCAGAATTAAATCTGAAAATTGTTCGAGAAACTCTTTTTTAGAGCGGGTCTCTTTGTCTAAGCTCAGAAGGATGCCATCTTCTTGCAAGTAAGCAATTAAGGCTGCACTTACTTCCGGTGGATTATGTCCGTAGTTTAGGCTCCCAGCGCCTGCAAAAAAATCAATGTATCTTTTGCCTTCTTCACTGTAAAGCAAAGCATTCTTCGCCTTTTCAAAGACTGCGGGGAACGATCTGCTGTAAGTGCGTACATTGGATTCGAGTTTTTCAAAAATACTCATATTAACTACATATCATTTTCATTTGGTGCATGGTAAACAGAGCGATCGCTTAAAAATTATCTACAGGACTACCAAATTTATTTATAATTTTTAGGTAATTAGAACTTACACATTGACATAATAACAAAATAGTGCATTAAATAAAGAGATTTTATGGGCTAGAGCAATACTACTAGCCTTCATTATCACTATTCAACTGGAGATTATATAATTAAGCGAAACCCAATGTGAGTTGTTCCCGTATCAGGAGCTTGAGACTCTCTGGCCGCAGGTCGATAACGACTACAATAATTTTTAGCACACAGGTAAGAACCACCTTTAATAACGTGCAAAGCTCCTTCCTGGGGTTTGATCGGATCGAAACTGGCGGTTTTGTCAGGTCCGAGGGGGTTTAAACTATGGTCTTTCCCAGAATGTCCGACTTGATACCAGTCTGAGGTGAGTTCCCAAACATTTCCTGTCATGTCATAAAGTCCATAACCGTTGGGGGGAAAAGATTCTACCGGAGCTGTGCCTAAATAGTTATCTTCTTTAGTATTGAAAAACGGAAACATCCCTTGCCAGGTATTGGCTTTCTTGGCAGAATATTGATTTCCCCAAGTAAATTCTTGCTCTTGAAGACCACCCCGCGCTGCATATTCCCATTGAGCTTCTGTGGGTAGAGATTTTCCAGCCCAATTAGCATAAGCAACTGCATCCTCATAAGCGATGTGAACTACAGGATAATTATCTTTGCCTCTGATGTTGCTCTTCGGACCGTAGGGATGTTGCCAATTAGCACCCACTGTCCAATGCCACCAGCTTAAATAAGCAACTTGTTGTATGCCTTCGGAGGGGGGTTGAAATACGAGGGAACCAGGTTGTCGTTGGTCGTCGGTTATATTGGGAAATTGTGATTTTGAGAGGGGGCGTTCGGCAATGGTTTTATAGCCTGTTGCTTTGACAAATTTGCGGAATTCGGCGTTGGTGATTTCGTGGCGATCGATGCAAAAATTATCTACTGTGACGTCACTTGCAGAAATTTCTGATGGATAATGAGAATCCGATCCCATTGTAAAAGTTCCTCCAGGAATAAATACCATTCCCTTTGGACAACTATTATCTGTAGAAGATGCTTGTGCTGGTTTGGAGAAAGGGAAAATAAGGGATATTGTTAGGAAACAGATAATAAGTGATTTATGACAAAAAGTTTTCATAAAATGATTGAGACTTCGATAATACAACGTATTAATTTAATTTAGCATCAGGTGATATCAAATCCGGATAAGGCGTTGCTGAATTAAGGGATGAATCTTAAGTGGGACAGGCATCCTGCCTGTTTCTGCCTGTTTCTGCCTGTCCGAAAATATCAGGAACGGGCAAGATGCCCATTCCACAAAACTGTTAAAATCATCCCGCATTTATGCAACGCCATCAAATCTGGATAATTACTATACCCAAGTCATTGCGACTGCAACGGAGTGTAAGGAAGCAATCTCAAGGATTTTCGTTATTGCTTCCTATCGTCGCAATAACGACTTTTTAACCACATTATATATGAGCGATGTTGGGAAAATTAATCATCAATTTAAACTTCTCGAAAATAGCTTGAACAGTTGTCAAGATAAATAGGAGGATCTATTTTCAACAATAGTCTTCAAAAGATCCTCCTAAATTCTACTTATGTGTACACCTTAGTGTAATCAGCTAATAGACTTAGTTTAGTCCTCAAGATTCATATTCTCAAGATCGTCTAACAGCTCTTGCAATTGCCCATCAATGGTAAAGGAAGCCGGAACCTGACGGGGAGGATAGTCCCGAAACGTGTCCAGGAATTTGCCAACGTAATATTGGCTTGGTGGAATGATGAACGCATGATTGGTCTTCCAAATGTCATAGTACGATGATTCTCCTGGCGCACGCTCAAAAGGATCGCGACGCAGGTTAAGGACAATAGGAATCCTCAATTTAATAAAAGGCTCAGACCAGACCTTGGCACCTTTTTCCCGTTGCTCGCTAAAGATCAGTTTCCAATCATCATAGCGCAAAGCTGAGGGATAAGCATCATCCGTGAGATAGAACATCTCGTGACGGGGTGCTTCTACTGGCAACTCAGCAATTGCTGGGTTTTTACGTCGTAATTTTTCTAATTTAGAGGGGTTGATCCTGTCAAGGTAATCTAGGCGAGGTAAAAAGTTATACCCATCTAAGTGCAGCGGATGGAAATCCCGATCGTTGGCTTCATAAACCACGGGGAGTTCAGCGCCATCGCAGGTACCGTCTGTTGGAGCCTCTTCTTCAAGACAAGGGTTGAGCAATTGAGTCTTAACATCTTGAAGTTCTTCAGCTCCAGTTGCCGAAGCTAGAGTTGGTAACCAATCTGTCATGGAAATGATATCATTGGACACGACACCACCTTTCCAACGGGCAGGCCAGCGCACCAAAAAGGGAACCCGGAAACCACCTTCCCAGTTGGTGTTCTTTTCCCCATGGAATGGAATAGTCCCACCATCAGGCCACTTATAGAATTGTGCTCCATTATCTGCGGTGTAGATAACGATCGTGTTGTCTGCAACACCCAACTCATCAAGTTCGTCGAGCAGCTCGCCCACCATAGCATCGTTTTCTACCATACCATCAGCAAAGAGTCCTTGACCGGTGACGCCTTCCGACTCAGGCTTCAAATGGGTATATACGTGCATCCGGCTGGGGTTCAACCAGACGAAGAAGGGCTTGTTGTTATCGACTGCCTTTTCCATAAAGGCTACGGCTGCACCTTGAAACTCCTCATCCACAGTAGGCATCCGAGCACTACTCAGGGCTCCTGTGTTGCAAATCACTTGGTGACCCACGGGGCCTTTTGTTAGAATTTTACTTTTAGGACCATCTTCATCTACAACATAAGAAACAAGTTTCTTATAACGTGGAAGTGATTCATCATAAATACAGGGATGCTCTGGAACTAGAGAATCATGAAGTTCCTTAGCTTCTGCCACTGTCTGAGGCGATCCTTCCACCCTCGTATCATAAGAATGGAGAACACCCTTGGGACCATACTTTTTAACGTAGTCACCGTCTGGTCCGCCTGGATAATCAGCGTTTTCTGGCTCTTCCTCAGAGTTCAGGTGATAGAGATTGCCATAAAACTCTTCAAAGCCATGATTGGTGGGAAGAAATTCATCGCGATCGCCGAGGTGGTTTTTGCCAAATTGGCCTGTAGCATAGCCCTGTTCTTTCAAAATTTCAGCCAGGGTAATATCTTCCGTGCTGAGTCCCAAACCAGACCCTGGGAGACCTACTTTGGTCAAACCAGTACGTCCAGGGCTTTGACCCGTGATGAATGCTGCCCGTCCAGCAGTACAGCTATTTTCTGCATAAGCATCGGTAAAGCGAATTCCCCCTTCAGCAATGCTATCGATATTTGGGGTACGGTAGCCCATCATGCCGTCATTGTAGGCACTGAGGTTAAACCAACCCACATCGTCAGTCATGATGACCAGAATGTTAGGTGGGCTGGTGGTCTCCTGGGGTAACGTCTCTTCAGAGGCATTTACAGCCCCCTCCATTGTGTCACCTGAAATGCTAGGTGTGCTAGCCTCCTGGGGCCACCTTTGTTGAAAGGCGTCTAAAGCCTTCATCATTAAGTCACTTGAAAGCCCCATTTTTTCCTTGGGCAGCTCAAAATTAAAGTTTTGATGAGCAAAAGCAGGAGCGATCGGGAGCCAGGGTAGCATCCCCGAAAGGAATAGTAGAAGGGAGGTCGCGATCGCGATTCCCATTTTTATAACTCGTTTCACAAACTAAAAAACTCCTTAATTTGGGTGGTGTTTTCTTTTTGTTGCATTCAATCAGGACTTACGCAAAGTATTGAAAATACGCTCTCCGTAGAGGGCGAATGTAGATAGCGAATGCCATTCGCCCCTACTAGATATCGTAATTCTGCGTAAGTTCAAGAGAATTGTAGGTTGGGTTTCACTATCGCTCAACCCAACATTGTTAGGACTCTGTTGGGTTTCGTCCCTCAACCCAACCTACATTATTGTTGATTTTTAGGCTTAACTGAACTATATCGATCCAAATCGAACTA
>NZ_LGSU01001464.1 GCF_002260545.1 Hydrocoleum sp. CS-953
AATTCTTATGATTGATAGTTACTAAGTCAAAAAATTTAAGTAATATAAGTCATGTAAATCAACTTGCAAAATTACACAATTTATGGTTTAGGGGAGAATATTTTTTTGCTTTTATGAATTAGCTTAATGTAATATAAAGCCAATTTACTATAAACCAATTTTTCCCAAGTGAAAAGTCAATAAATGTTCAATTAACTGATAAAATTTTGAAGGTTTCTCTAACTTTTGATAAATGGCAATAATACCTACACGAATCGCAATCGACGCTATGGGTGGGGACCACGCCCCATCAGAAATTGTTGAGGGAGCACTCAAAGCTCAAGAAGCTTATGGTGTCAAAATATTGCTAGTTGGCGACCCTCAGAAAATTAAAGCCTGTATACATCACAAATCAAACCAACCTCTGCCAGAAATAGTTCCTGCTGAAGACATAGTAGAAATGCACGAAGAGCCTTTGACTGCTATTAGGCGCAAGTCCAAGGCATCTATTAATGTAGCTATGAACTTAGTAAAGGAGAAAGAAGCAGATGCTGTAGTTTCCGCAGGTCATTCAGGAGCTGCAATGGCCTCTGCTTTACTACGTTTGGGACGAATACCAGGAATTGATCGCCCTGCAATTGGGGCAATTTTACCTACTATTATTCCGAAAAAACCAGTCTTGATTATGGATGTGGGAGCAAATGTGGACTGTCGCCCTAAATATTTAGAGCAGTTTGCAGTTATGGGGACAATTTATAGTGAATATGTTCTGAGGACTTCCGACCCAAAAGTGGGACTACTTAATATTGGGGAAGAGCCATCAAAAGGCAATGATTTGGCAGTACGAACTCACCAAATATTGCAAGAAAATAATCAAATTAAATTTATTGGTAATGCAGAAGGTCGTGATGTTTTATCTGGTGAATTTGATGTGATAGTTTGTGATGGTTTTGCAGGTAATATCTTATTAAAGTTTGCGGAGGCAGTGGGTGATGCGGTACTGCAAATGATGAGGGAAGAATTGACACCTGGTCTGAGTGGGAAAATAGGTACTGCAATATTACGACCTAATTTAAAAAGGATGAAGCAAAGAATAGATCATGTAGAACATGGAGGGGGATTATTATTAGGAGTAGGAGGAATTTGTATTATTAGTCATGGTTCTTCTAAAGCACCAGCTATATCTAGTGCAGTTCGTTCAGCAAAGGAAGCTGTTGAAAATAGAGTGCTGGAACGAATTAATTCTAAGTATGTACCGGAAAGTAAACAGTCAATAGTTAGTAATTAGCAATTCTGATATTATAGCTATTAGATTATTGTTTCTAAGCTCTAAAAGCTAGACTTAAAAGCAAAATATTTTTACTGATTTTCTGAATTTTCATTATTTAATATTTGGTGAAAATCATTACTTGAAAAAGACGAAAATTTAGAATTTAACTGTTTCAATTTTATTCAGTTTATTTATTAAGATATAGCGGTATTANAGTGTATTTTAGCTTTTATCTATATACCTTTTCCCTATTGCCTAAAATTAAAAACTTGTCTAAATTCTTGATTTGAGAAAAGCTAAGTACCTGGTAAGAAAGTTGAGTTAATTTTAAATTAGTAGAAGTTAGAATTAAGGGCTGATTTGTCAACTTAGCTAAAAGTATTAATATTAACTAGCTTTTAGTAATTTGGAGTTTAATAGGTAATAACGAACAAAACCTAAGTATCCCTAAGAAAGAAATCAGTCTCTTAATATTGACTTTATTAACCAGCTCTAAGAGTGGCTAGGAAAAAATTACTTTTGACAGTAATTTGATATTTAATTGTTCCTATCTACTGCTACTTATATAAGTTATATAGTCATTCTGAATAAGACTGGGACAAGTGTTTCTTTCCTTGAAAGGGTTGGAGCCAAAAAAGTGTTTCATCCTGATTTGAAATGACTATAATGGTGACTTACTAAACTTGACTCTGAGTTCTTCTTGTTAGGATGTTACCAATAATTTTCCTCCTTTCAAAAAGCTTTTATAAATCGTGAGGGAAAACAAAACAAGAAAATTTGCAGTATTAAGGTATAGATTCAGGAAAGGTTGATAAAAACCAGTAAGTAATACTAGAAAACCAATAATAATTAAAAACTGACAGATGAAAAATATAGGTGTTTCCATAATTGGAAGTGGTTCCGCCATACCAAAAGTATTTCTAGATAATCAACAATTATCTCAGATAGTAGATACTTCTGACGAATGGATCAGTTCTCGCACTGGGATTAGTCAACGACGACTGGCAGATACAACAGAATCATTATGTAGTCTGGCAACTCAAGCATCCTTAGCAGCTATTGGTCAAGCAAATATTACTGCTCAAGATATTGACCTGATTATTCTGGCTACATCTACTCCAGATGATTTATTTGGCACTGCTAGTAAAATTCAAGGGGAGTTGGGGGCGACAAAAGCAGTCGCCTTTGACCTGACTGCGGCTTGTTCTGGTTTTGTATTTGGTCTAGTCACAGCAGCACAATTTATCCGTAATGGAGTTTATCAAAATGTCTTGTTAATTGGGGCAGATATTCTCTCCCGTTGGGTAGACTGGGAAGACCGAACTACCTGTGTTTTATTTGGAGATGGGGCAGGTGCAGTGGTTTTACAAGCTTCAGAAAGCGATCGCCTCTTGGGTTTTGAACTTCGTAGTGATGGTAGTCAAAATGGCTGTTTAAATCTTTCTTACCAACCTCAAGCAAAGGAAATAATTGAGGGAGTAAATGTTAGTCAAGGTACTTATCAACCAATAAGTATGAATGGGAAAGAAGTCTATCGTTTTGCAGTACAAAAAGTACCAGAAGTGATAGAAAAAGCTTTATTTAGAGCTAATCTTGATGTGGAGAAAGTTGACTGGTTGTTATTACATCAAGCTAACAAAAGAATAATTGATGCTGTTGCTAATAGACTGAAAATTCCCTCGGAAAAAGTTATTAGTAATCTTAGTAATTATGGCAATACTTCTGCAGCTTCTATACCTCTAGCTTTAGATGAAGCTGTTAGAAAAGGTAAGGTTAAATCAGGGGATATTATTGCTGCTTCTGGTTTTGGAGCTGGATTAACTTGGGGGGCGATAATTTTTGAATGGAGCGGTATTAAGTTAAGTCAAAAGTAAACATTCAAAATTAATATCCCCTGTATAACTTTTTCCAAACTACAATATTTAGGGAGTTTTATTCTAAAACTGTCAGGAAAATAAGCTCAAAAATTTTATTCTACCATAATTGAAGTAGTAGTCAGCACTCAGCTATTAGTAAGCTTGTGAGAGAAGAACTGGCTTATCAGCTTCTCAAGGTGTATAATTAACTATTTAAATTCTCATTAACACGCACCACTCGCTTTTCTCAATAAGTTTAGGAGACTGAAACCCTCGAATTGTTAGCTAACATCTAAAATGCTCTTTGCGGAGCATTCTTTCATTAATTAATAATGGATAATGACCTCTGGGTTAAAACCGTAACAGAATTGAAGATCGGGAAATCTGATTAACGGATAATGAACAATGAATGATGGAGAGTAGTGGACCGACACAGCTAAAACTGTGCATTAGGGAGTAGGGGAGTGGGGGAGTAAGGTAGGGACGTTGCATAAGGGCGTCCGTACGGGAGANGGACCGACACAGCTAAAACTGTGCATTAGGGAGTAGGGGAGTGGGGGAGTAAGGTAGGGACGTTGCATAAGGGCGTCCGTACGGGAGAAAGACTATTGTTGGGTTTTGCTTCCATGCTACGCAACGCTAGGGCGTTACATGTCGCGTTAGCGAAACAACCCAACAAAAATCTATTGCACCATTTAAGGTCTGTCAGTCTAGTAGATTATAAAAACTCTTTCTAATTATCAATTATCCATTGAAACGGAGAGGCTTTAAAACCAAATTGATTAATTAGAAATTATCCATTGGTAAAGAAAAGCTGATAGCTAGTTAAATGGAAATAAAGAAGGATAAGTAGGTAGGCTGAATTATCAATTATTCATTGAAACGGAGAGGCTTTAAAACCAAATTGATTAATTAGAAATTATCCATTGGTAAAGAAGAGCTGATAGCTAGTTAAATGGAAATAAATAAGGATAAGTAGGTAGGCTGAATTATCAGTCCAAGAAAACATATTGGGAACTGGGTTATAGGTTCTTTTTCAGATTTTTTGTTTTAACTTTTATTTATGCCTACCTACTTAGATACAGGTAGCAAATAAGATTTTAGTGGCAATTAATGAATTGCCACTACTTCGGAAGTATAAATTTATAATGTTCTTTATTCTAAGATTTTTGGTAGTGCATCAGCAAAGTGTGGGATAAGTCGCGTATGGCTCGCTAATATAATCTCAAAGCACTGATATATAAAGGTTAAGCGCCCAGANGTGTGGGATAAGTCGCGTATGGCTCGCTAATATAATCTCAAAGCACTGATATATAAAGGTTAAGCGCCCAGATGGTCGCCAAGGGGGTGCCAATTTTTTAGCCTTTGAGACTAAAAAGTTAGGACAACTGGCAGAATTGCACAAAAAGATACAGGTACAATTATTCCTGCAAATGTTCGGACGTTTTCCCACGCTTCCCACACTCCCCACACTCCCCACACTTCCTTGACGCACTACCGGATTTTTTGAGTGTTTTTTCAGATTATTAGTATATAGAGTAGATTCCAGATTAATGTGGTAGAACTGAAGAAGCAAATATTTTTTTTGTTGTTCCCTACTTCTTATTCCTTACTTCCTAAAACCATCAATATATGTACTTGATAAAGTAGGAAAATGCTGTATAAGTTCTGATGTAAGTTTAGGGGTTAAAAACAAATTTTTCCATAGTTAAATTTATAAGCTAAAAATGACAAAAACAGTATGGGTGTTTCTTGGAAAAGGTTCTCAAAAAGTTGGTATGGGAATAGATTTATTAGATTTATCTTCTGCCAAAGAAAAATTTCACCAAGCACAAGAAATTTTAGGTTGGTCGGTAACAGAAATTTGCTAAAGTGAAGAAGAAAAATTATCTCAAACTCTCTATACTCAACCTTGTTTGTATGTAGTAGAAAGTCTATTAGCAGATGAAATGTTTACTCATTATTTTCAACCATACTTAGTTGCAGGTCATAGTTTGGGAGAATATGTTGCTCTTTATGTTCCTGGAGTATTTGATTTTGAGACAGGATTAAAATTAGTTAAAAAACGTGCCGAACTAATGAATAATGTCACAGGTGGACAGATGGCAGCTTTGATGGGATTTGACCAAAAACAGCTTGAAGAAGAACTTCAGCAAACCCCTGGTGTAGTTTTGGCAAATGATAATAATTCTGGTCAAGTTGTGATATCTGGTACACCAGAAGCAGTAGACACTTTGCTTGGTAAAGTTAAGACTAAAAAGGCAGTTAAATTAAATGTTTCTGGGGCGTTTCATTCTCCTTTAATGGAGTCTGCATCTAGGGAATTTCAACAAATATTAGAGTCTGTAGAATTTGCTGATGATAAAGTACTAATAATTTCCAATTTTGAACCTACTGCTACTTACAGATGCAGAGACAATAAAACAGCGTCTTGAGCAACAAATGACAAATGGTGTGAGATGGCGCGAAACATCTCTAGAGATGGAAAAAGAAGGAATAGAAAAAGTTATAGAAATAGGTCCGGGAAAGGTACTTACTGGTTTAATTAAACGAACTTGTTCAGGTTTAAAATTGGTAAATGTGAGTAACTTAGAGGAAATAGGGAAATAGCTTTAGGGTTAGTCGTGTTGATTTTGAAGAGATATAATGAATAAAGCAAGTATTCATTTAACTTTTACTACATTTTAAACTCATTATTGAAAATTTCTCAATTGCTTTTTCCTTATTTAAAAGTAATATAACTAGCTGATAGCTAGTAGCTGACTACTGAATACTTGCGATATTTCAGAAAATATTGCCTGATACAAAGCCTGAGAAAGATTTGTCAAAAATTTCTAACTAAATCTTATACCAATTCCCATGCATTAAGGCTATACTTGAGTGACACTTCAGTTATCAAGTAATTAACACAAATAAAATAAATTATTCCCTAATNCCATGCATTAAGGCTATACTTGAGTGACACTTCAGTTATCAAGTAATTAACACAAATAAAATAAATTATTCCCTAATTATTATCCAGTTCATGTTCATTATTCTTCTGTGTACGGACGCCCTTATGCAACCTCCCTTCCCCCCTCCTCCCACACTCCCCACACTTCCTCATCCAATCAAATATAGCAAGATTTTTGAGAAATGGTATTAATCTGTAAGAATTCAGCCGTCAGCTATAAGCTATTGCTTTTAGTTGGCAATAAAAGCTTTATTTTTTGAGAATAAACTCTTACTACAAAAGCCAGTGTTCTAGTCTATATTCCTTTAAATCTCCTCCTTAAGGTTGAAGCTTTTGTTGCTGTTTGCGTAGCATTCCTTAGGATGAGCTGACAGCTAATAGCTGTTTCGCTTGCTTCGCTGCGCAACATTCCGCAGGAAATGCTTACCAAAAAATGAGGGTATGTGCCTCCCCTTTTAAGGGGATGAAAAAAATATTTAATTCAGTATTTCAACCCTCCGACTGAAGTCGGAGGTTCACTGATAACTGATAACTGATAACTGATAACTGATAACTGAAANGAAAAAAATATTTAATTCAGTATTTCAACCCTCCGACTGAAGTCGGAGGTTCACTGATAACTGATAACTGATAACTGATAACTGATAACTGAAATGACCTTAACCTTTAGATAAAATTATATTAATAATGATAATTATCTGCTCAGTTGTGGGGTATTTTTAGCAATACCAAACCTAATAAATTGACCAGGAAAATTTTTTCTATAATTAATACCATCCTGTCTAAAAAGGCGATCTGCTAATATTAGTAATTGCTTCATTCATTAAAAAGCTGATAGCTGACAGCTATCTATATAGATGTTTGTGCAGCATTCCACAGGAAATGCTTACCTGGATTTTACATTATTCCTGTTCTCCATTCCCAGTTAAGTATCCCCTAATTATATAGATATTTATTGTACAATTGGGACGAAAAATGCTATAGGCTATATGTAAAGTGACTTACTTAAAATTCAGATAAAATCCTGTGACTAGAAATCGTGAACCAGTTAAGAATTTAGTTCTTTATCGTTTATTAAAATGGTCAGTAATAGTTCCTATACTTCGTTTTTACTTTCACAGTAATATTTATGGTGTCGAAAATGTTCCACAACAGGGACCTTTAGTCATAGTTAGTAACCATGCTAGCGATTTAGACCCTCCAATTGTATCTGTTTCTGTCAGAAGACCTGTTGCTTATATGGCAAAGGAGGAATTATTTGATGTGCCAATTTTGAAACAGATAATTAACCTATATGGTGCTTATCCTGTAAAAAGGGGATCGGCAGATAGAAGTGCTATTCGTTCGGCTATGAATAGTTTAGCAGAAGGATGGGCAGCGGGTATCTTTCTACAGGGAACTAGAACTCCTGATGGTAGAATTACAGAGCCAAAATTAGGTGCTGCTTTAATTGCTGCAAAGGCAAAAGTACCTTTATTACCAGTTTGTATTTGGGGTACTCATGCAGTGAAGCGTCAAGGTTTGATGGCTAATTCTGTACCAATAACTGTCAGAATAGGACAGGTTATACCTCCTCCTGAATCAACTAAAAAAGAAGAGTTAGAGTTAATCAGCCAGAAATGTGCAGATATAATTAATAAAATGCACGATTTAGGACGTTAACTAGAATTTAGAATTCAGAATTTAGAATTTAGAATTTAGAATTTAGAATTTTCAGTTCAAATTACCTTATAATACCAAATCTGGGTTAACCTGCTTTGAGCCAACCGCGAAAACCCTGTAGAAAACTTTCATGCAAGGTCTTTACCAAAAAATAAAGGTTTCAAGCCTCTCCTTTAAAGGAGAAAAAAGCGGTCGTTTGCGGAGCATTCCGTTAGGATGGGATGGCGAGGTTTCCCGCTCTTACAGAGCCGCTCCGCTTTATATGTCGGCGACAGCCGAAACGCCATATCCAATCGACCAAGAGAAGAAAAAAATTTCCCTTTTAACCGAATCCTATCTGTTTCAAGAAGAGGTAATTATTAATTATTAATTGTTGAAAAGGTGAGACATAACAGGGATATCTATACCCGATTTAGTATAATTCTAAATTCTACATTTTAAATTCTCAATTATACTGACTGCTTATTTAATAAATTTAGTTAGAAAGAAAATGGAAGATATTAGAGAAAAATTAGCTGAAAATTTGGACGTGGCTGAATGGAATTGGTTAGTACCCCATGTTAAACGTGATTCTGTAGTAATTATAGACCAAAAATTGGATTTGCTAGATGTGGGAGTGGCGATCGCTTCTGATAATACATCTTCTGTGCAGGACTGGATGAACCAACAACTTATTTATAAACCCTCAGCAGAACAATTATCGATTTGGAATAGTAATGATACTAAAAAGTTTAATGCTTTGATAGTACAGCCTTTTGTTTTAATCCAAGAACCTGTGGAAACTCAAGGAGAGAATTGATGGAGCAAATTGGCCCCCGTATAACCAGTAGTTAACCAAACAATTCCTCTAATTCCATCTCGAATCACTTTTTCGATAGGTTCAGGCGATCGCCCAGAGGGAACTGGTAGGGGTTTAAAAGAAATACCCCTACTACCCAAAATAATTTGGCCAATAACTGTAGCGCGACGCATATGGTCATCGGAGGTAACTAAATAAACACTCGTAATACCTTGGGATTTTAACTTGTCTACTATTGTTGTGAAATTAGTTACAGTATCCACAGCATCATAGTCTAAATGTAAACGGGTTTGTGATATGCCAGCTTGGGAAAATAACCACTCTGCATATTCTGGGTTAGTGCCAGAAGAGACCCAAATATCTAGATGAGGATGTTGCTGGGCAAACTCTGCGGCAAATACTTCTCTTTCTATAGCCCCACCAAGTACCAATAAAGCTTGGGGAGGTTCAATACTACCTGCAAATTGCTGGTAACTAATCCAAAAAGTCANTGATATGCCAGCTTGGGAAAATAACCACTCTGCATATTCTGGGTTAGTGCCAGAAGAGACCCAAATATCTAGATGAGGATGTTGCTGGGCAAACTCTGCGGCAAATACTTCTCTTTCTATAGCCCCACCAAGTACCAATAAAGCTTGGGGAGGTTCAATACTACCTGCAAATTGCTGGTAACTAATCCAAAAAGTCACCAAAAATCCTACTAAAAACCAGGAAATTCGAGAAATCTTCAATCCTTTATATAATTCTTTACTAGAAACTACTCTCAAAACCATATCTTTAAAAATAAAAAAACCATCTGTAGTCTTACAGATGGAAACAGTTTCAATATTAATATTCAAAAAGTATTATCTACCATCCGGAGTAGGAAAGTGTGGGAAGTGTGGGGAGAAACTACAATCAGAGGAGTTTAATTAACTGTTTGGGAGTTCGAGCTTCCCATTAAGCAGTCGAAGCAAAGATAGGGGAAAGGCAAAAGATATTAATTACTTCTATTGAACCACATTAACCATCTAATCTGGTGTAATATCAAATCCTGTTAAACAGTTATAGATTGGTTAAGTCTTTAGGAGTCAGGAGAATAGAGAATAGAGAATAGAAAATAGAGAATTACAAATATTTAGTAGTTATGACTAGCGGATTTGATATAACTTCTGCCTAACAAAACTATTCTGTATTCCCAACAACCCCTAGAAAAGTATAATTTGATAGTCAAATACCATCAAACTTTCAAACTTTTTACTTTTGAGCAAAAAATTTTGGTCTCAAGCCTCCTGTTTCAGCGGTCCGTACTGATAAGTGATAACTGAATTTACGGGACTGGCGCGATTCGAACGCGCGACCTAGCGCTTCAGATTTGTGTGAGTTTCCCCACTCTCTGGACTATCCCTTCACCATAGCTGTAATAGCTTTAGGTGGTGGCCTAGTTTGAGGAAAATTTAATTGGTCCTCAAAACTCTAGTCTCTGCACCTTCTTTACCAAAAAGAGGTAAAGCTTGGCTCAAGATTACCTTATCTATATATATTAAGACTTAGGCTTCCTTGAGTTTGACCACATTCACTCACGGAGTTTCCTCACATGGTGCCCGATACTTCAGGAGGCGCTTGCTCTATCCATCTGAGCCACAGCCCCATGATTTCAGTTATCAGTTAGCCTCCTATGGTCGTAACTGCGCAATTCAGTTATCAGTTTTTAGTAAAACCATTAGTAGTTTAAGACAAATGTTTCTTAATTTAACTTAAATAATAAAACCACACCTTAAATATTTGGGAGGATTTTAAGATTAACTTAATTAAACTATAATGACTTGAGAAAAAACTGTAGGGGTTTGGTTTCCAAATCCTATTTTTGCTTGGGTTTGGAGACCATCCTTGGGTTTGGAGACCATCCTTGGGTTTGGAGACCATCCTTGGGTTTGGAGACCATCCTTGGGTTTGGAGNGGTTTGGAGACCATCCTTGGGTTTGGAGACCATCCTTGGGTTTGGAGACCATCCTTGGGTTTGGAGACCATCCTTGGGTTTGGAGACCAAACCCCTACTATAATTACGGCTTAAAAGAGGAGCATTCCGTCAGGAAATGCTAAAAGCTGATAGCTACTAATTAAGGTGCTAAAGCATGACCCCGGAGCATACTACCAATAGTTTTAGCAGTAATCTTCATTTGAACTAAAGGATTAGCAGGTACAACAGTCTTGTACAAATAACTATCAAAAGTTAATTTCTGTACATCCCGGTCAGCACACATTTCTACAAATGCTTCGCGGGTAGCATCAGAACGATAGAATACTGTCTGTAAAATATCCAATACTTTGTAAGTCATGCCATACTTTTTATCCCACCGCTTCAGATAAAGTTTCAAATCTGCTTCAGTCGGGATAATAGCACCATTATTAGAAGTCTCGACAATAGTTTCAGCACACATCCGAGCAGACTTAGCTGCAAAATATATACCTTCACCAGAAGACTTAGTGACAGTACCTGCAGCATCTCCCACTAAAGCAACTCTACCACGAACTCGACGAGGGCGAGGATGTTCAGGAATGGGGTGAGCTTCTACCTTGATAATTTCCCCACCTTCGAGGCGTTTGGCTGCACGGGCCCGAATACCTGCTTGTAACTGTTTAATTCTGGCCTGGTTAGGTTTCATTGTACCAGTACCCACAGCAACATGGTCATATTTAGGGAATACCCAAGCGTAGAAGTCTGGGGACACATCATCCCCCACATACATTTCTGCTAGGTCTTCATAATATGCCATGAGATGGTCAGGGAGACGAATACGTTCTTGGAAGGCGATCGCGTAATTATAATCTCCAGCATCAATAGCTTTAGCTACACGGGAATTTGCCCCATCTGCTCCAATAACTAAATCTACTTTTAAGGTTTTGGCTGTTCCTTGGACTTCTCCTTCTGAATGGTCAGAGTAATGGATAGTATAGGGGTCTCTATCATTAGTAGGGATATCCAGTTNGGAGACGAATACGTTCTTGGAAGGCGATCGCGTAATTATAATCTCCAGCATCAATAGCTTTAGCTACACGGGAATTTGCCCCATCTGCTCCAATAACTAAATCTACTTTTAAGGTTTTGGCTGTTCCTTGGACTTCTCCTTCTGAATGGTCAGAGTAATGGATAGTATAGGGGTCTCTATCATTAGTAGGGATATCCAGTTTATAAACTGTACCATTAATTAGGTTAGCTCCTAAAGAAGCTGCGCGGTCTCTAAGGAAGCCATCTAATACTTCCCGACGGCACATACCTATATATTCATGTTCTTTTTCTATATGGATATCTACCTCAACATTGGAGGGAGATATCATTTTCATTTTTCTAACCCGGCGATCGATAATTTCTGATGGTAGGTCAAATTCGCTGACCATACATAGGGGAATAGCTCCACCACAAGGTTTGGCGTTATCTAATTTACGTTCAAATAAATAAGTTTCAATGCCTGCTTTTACTAAAGTCTCGGCAGCAGAGGAACCCGCTGGACCTGAACCAACAACAGCAACCCTTAAAGTCAAAGGTCTTCTCCTTAATCTTTTTTCTATATACAAGTATGGGATGGTATCACGGACTGAGGTTTCGTGGGTGGTTTTGTCGGGGTATGTGAAGAAAATGCAATAGACCTTAATATTTTGATACTAAATTAGCAGGAGTCAGGAGTCAGGAGAAAATTATGGTGGTTAATAGGGCGTTGCATATTTATGGGATGAATTATAGTTTTGCAGAAAGAGAGACTAAAATATGGGATTTACTTTTTCCTAAAAGATTCATCCTCTGATTCAGTTTGACTGATGATAGTCTGACTCAATAGCATCTAGCTTTTTTTTACTTTGGGTAATACTATGGAGGAATGTGCCAGAAAGTACAAGGGTTTTTGTCGTCGCTATAGGTCTAAAAAGAAGTCCCCTAGAAAATGCCACTGGGGTAGTAGATTTCTAGGGAATGTTGTTTTTGGGCTTGGGGGGAAGAGGCGATCGCTAACTAAACCTCAGTTGCCTCTTTTTGTTATCTCACTGTGCCAGTTATCGGAAAACTCGGAACTGACAAGGGTTTTGAGTAAATTTTTTAGGGCAAGTAAAGATAATGAACTTTAACCGGATGCTTTGCTGAGAATTGAAAATGGTGGGCAGTCAATTATTAGTGAGGATGGCTATGTGGAAGGTGCGCTAGAATTAATTGTGCAAATTGCTGCCAGGAGTGTTTCTATTGATGTAAATGATAGACTTAAAGTCTATCGTCGTAATCAAGTTCAAGAGTATTTGGTTTGACAAGTTGAGGATGGAGAAATTGATTGGTTTCGGTTAACAAACAATGGGGAATATATTCAGCTTGAACCTAATTCAGACGGAATAATTTGTAGTGAAATTTTTCCGGGTTTATGGTTAGATAAAACAGCTTTATTAGCAGGAAATTTAATTAAAGTGATTGAAGTAGTACAACAGGGGTTAGCTACAGTAGAACATCAAAATTTTGTGGATAATTTAAGTAAGGAAGAAGGAAGAGGGAAGAAGAAATAAGAAGCAAGGAGTAAATATAGCTATAAGAAATGATTAGTGAAAAAAACTTTAGGGGTGTCGTCTTTTCATCCCATTTTTGCTTGGATTTGCAAACTAAACCCTTATGATAAAATGTTACTATCCTATTTCCTATTGTTTTAGGTTTGGAAACCAAATTACTACTAATGCACTATTTTAGTTGAAACTGTCCACTACAAGTTTTGCTAATGATGAATCTTAGACTAGGTAAATATTTTTCCAACTATCCCCTATTCCCTATTCCCTATTCCCTATTC
Source organism: Hydrocoleum sp. CS-953 (assembly GCF_002260545.1). GTDB lineage: Bacteria > Cyanobacteriota > Cyanobacteriia > Cyanobacteriales > Microcoleaceae > Trichodesmium. Next base: position 13,316 of record NZ_LGSU01001464.1, read on the forward strand.
CCTGCTATATAACTAACAATATTCTATATTTGCTTCCTTCTGTTTTTCCCGCAAATATTGAACTAAATCTTCTATCAAATTGCGACGAATGGAAATATTTTTTGGCAATAAAGGATTTTGATAAAATTCATTAATTTTTTGCCCTACCAAAAATAAAATAGAATCAGCTTCCAATATTTCTTTTGCCAACATTGCAGCGCCATTTTTATCTGAAGGCAACCTACCAATATCGCAATGACACTTTTGCAAAATTTCTGTACATTTGGAAATAGTTAAAATTCCTTCCGTTACTAAATCTATTCCACTTAACTTACCGATAGGTGGCATTTCTTTTGTCATTGTAGTAATATCCATTTCAATAGTTTCCCCCAGAAAACTTGCCACAATATTTCCTGTTGTGCCGCCACAAACTACTCTCCGACCACGAAAATCTAATAATTTTTCTACATATTCAAAATCTCTATTTTCATCTAGAGGCGGACCTGTAAATATCATTACTGGATTTCTCTTTCTAACATAAATTCCAACAAAAGAGGCATCATCCCCAATTTTGCCTCCATAGAGATTATGAGTTTTTTTAATTACATTTTGAACAATATTTCTCGCAGTATGAGTATGATTAATAAATAAACCTTCGATATGTTTAGCTATATTATCCCAACCCCAACCAAAATTTAAACTAACTCCCAAACCTGCATACAAAACTCCATCACTAATAGCTCCCAAAAAATCACCTTTTTCTAGCTTCCCTTCAGAAAAAGTTATTTTCTTATCTAATATTTTTTCCGTTCTAGCCTCTAATTTAATTAACTTACCTTTTTTTAAATAGAAAACGGGTTTTCGGAACTTTTTTTGCCTGCTGCTNCCTGCATACAAAACTCCATCACTAATAGCTCCCAAAAAATCACCTTTTTCTAGCTTCCCTTCAGAAAAAGTTATTTTCTTATCTAATATTTTTTCCGTTCTAGCCTCTAATTTAATTAACTTACCTTTTTTTAAATAGAAAACGGGAGGATTATCAAAATTTATAACTAAAAATTTATTATTCTTGGGATTAATTTGAATAACTGTAAAAGTCGCATAAGCAATTTTTCTAACTTGACAAATAGGCAAAGTACCGATGACAGTTTCTATCACTTCTTCCAAAGAAATATCTTCGGTATTCAACATATTAATCAAAATTTCTGTAGTTAAAGTAGCCAAAATATTCGCTTTAACTCCACTACCCAAACCATCAGACAAGACAACAATATTTTTATTCTCTGCTTTGCGAAATTTAACTTGGTCTCCACATAATTCTTCGCCTTTTTTATTTAAACTAAGGTTGTAAATGTCTAAAAAATTTTCCATCTAGACAGTCTCCTGATTTACCATTTTGATTATTTTTAATAAACTAACCTTCGTTTCTGCAGTTGTTTCTCCTAATAATCCGGCTATTTCTTGCACTACTTTCATTTGATGGTCTACTACTTCATTGACTTTACTAACTGTTTCGTTTCTTAAATTAATCATTTCTTGTTTTCGTTGCCATTCATGGGTAATATCAACCATGATACAAGCAATTAAATTTTGGTCGCGAATCGGAAATATGACTTCTTTGACATACAAAATATCAGTTTCTGAATTTTTATGATGTTCCAGGTCATATCTTTTTTCTCTACCCCGAATTACTTCATCTTTTTCCCACACTTTTTGGAAATCTTTTAAATCTTCTAAAATGGTAGATGCAGGTTGACCAATGGTCTCATTTTGGTTAACATTAAACATCTTACAAAATGCGGGATTAACCAAAGTAATATTCATCTGAGTGTCAACAACAATTAAACCATTAGGGTCATATTCCCAGATAATTTGCCAGATATTTTTTTCGTTAGTCAAAATAATTTACTCCCCTGATTTATTAGTTATCAGTTGATTGTTTGTTATAATAGTATAGCAAGTAACATGGAATAGTTGGGAAAATATTTCCGCTGTCTAAATTTATCATCAGTCCTTGAT
>NZ_LGSU01001465.1 GCF_002260545.1 Hydrocoleum sp. CS-953
TTTAGAAGAAAAAGATTATGAATCAAGCACTAACAACTAAAAGCAACGATAGTTTTGATGCCATCAAAGCAGCTCATGTTCTATCAGGCGATGCTGAAAAGATACAAGAATATTACGATCAATGGGCGGCCGCATATGATACCGACGTGTCAAACGAAGAGTATATCGGTCCTAAGTACATTGCCGATTTATTGGCAACTCTTAAGGGCGAGAATGGGTTGAAAGCAATAGATGTCAGTAATAAAAATATTGAAATTCTTGATGCAGGGTGCGGTACAGGTTTAGTGGGTATAGTCCTCAAGCAAAAAGGTTATAATCATGTAGATGGATGTGATCTGTCCGCAGGAATGATAGAACAAGCTCGCTCGACAGGTGCTTATAATGTTCTGGAAAGTGGAATTGACCTCACTAAAATAAATGAAGCTTATGACGACAATCAGTATGATGCCACAGTTTGCTGTGGGGTATTTACTTTAGGTCATGTGCCTCCAACTGCTTTATTAGAGCTAATCCGCATTACCAAACCAGGAGGCTGGGTAGTAGTAAGCACCCGCAAGAGCTATTACAACAGCACTAATTTCCAAGAGGTTTGCGATCGCTACCAACAAGAAGATCAAGTCAAATTGGTCAACCATGTTAAAGATGGTCCATATATTGCGGAAGAAGGGGCGCATTATTGGGCTTTTGCAGTTTGTTAATAGACAAGCTGCGGTGAGCGAAGAGTGAAAGCTACCCAAGAAAAAGCTAACTACATAGCTTGAGAGATCGCGTGCAGCCAGTTTTATCTAGGATGTTGATTCTGATAATTTTTCCACCCCGAAAAGTTATGCAGCACTACTCCTGTTTCTCTCTATGAACAGGAGGTTGTTAAAAGTTTCGCTCGGCTACTGTTTTTGAATTAGTCTTAGTACTTTTAAGATAGCCCTTATTACTTCCATAATAGGGCAAAAGAGTCAAACAGGAAACCTGATAGAATCAACTCCCTAGGTTTTACCAAAACCTTAGCTATTTTCTAGCAATAGAGGAAAGCAAAAATTAGCTAACTCTATGGTTTTTATTGTGGCAATTCAGACGTAAAATTGAACTATATAGGTAAATAAAATTGATTCTATGAAAAGTCTGCCAATTATCTCCTTATCAGAATTAGAAAAAGCTAGACCTCAAGAAATCAAAAAATTGTACGATGTTTGCTACGAACATGGTTTTTTCTATCTTAAAGAACATGGAGTTTCCAGAGAAATAATCAATCAAACTATTGAGGCATCTCGGAATTTTTTTGAACTACCTGAAGATGTTAAATTAAACTACCGTCAAGACGTCCAAAAAGTTTATCCCAAAACTTGCAGGGGTTACGTTCCTTTGTATGGAGAATTTCTGAATAAAGAAATTGGGTTTGACCCCAAACAAGTTTTCGATTTAGGTATAGAAAGACCTCTATCTGAGGAACCTTTTACCGGTCCGACAGTTATACCTGATGATAGTGTAGCTCCAGGTTTTGCTAGTTATCATTATCAGCTACAAAAAGAAATAATGACAAAGGTAACTCCTAAATTATTAAAAGGATTAGCCTTAGCTTTAGGATTAGAAGCAAATTTCTTCGATCGATATTTTACAGAACCGACATTAATCCAGCGCACGATTTATTATCCTGCGGGGATGGGAAAAGCAGGAAAACATACTGATAATGGCATATTTACAGTTTTAATTCAAGAATATTTTCCCCAGCCTTCTTTGAGAGTTCATACTAAAGAAGAATGGATAGATGCTCCCTGCGTAGAAGACGCTTTTGTGATTAATTTAGGGGATCTGTTGCAAATGTGGACAAAAGGTTTATTTGTCAGTACGCCCCATGAAGTATTTCATAGTAATTCTGATGCAACTAGAATATCAATTCCCTTCTTTGTTTATCCTAATATTGATGCAATAATTGAACCATTTGGTACTACTGAAAAAATTAGTTCTAAAGAAGTAATGTTGAAGAACTTTGTGTCAATTTGGGAAACCCATGAAGGGGCAGGTAGGGCGAAAGAATTAGTTTAATTATAGATAGATAAAAATTATTGAGTTTCCACAAATTAAGCTTTAATATAGCAATCCTGTTTGAGTCGTTTCAAAGATTTCATTATCTACTATAAATTGGATTACCTTCAAAATAATTATGGTTTGCTGAAAAAGGACTTTTTCAGGAGTAGGGGCAGTAATTTTTTTGCCCGACTCATGCCCAAAATGATGACTTTTTGAGCATGAATAGCTGAAAAATAGGCACTTTTTCAATATCTAAAAAGGCACTTACCTTGATATGTAAATGCTTTGAGATTTAATCAGCAGAGGAATAATTAATGAGAATAAATGAATGATTAATGAGTACATTGGGATAGCCAATTACTATGACAATTTATTGACAAGTGGATACTTTGACTTTGATGCCCTTAGTAATACGTTGTACAACTTACTTGGTGCTAGAAGAAAAGTCTTAGATATTGGTGTAGGAACTGGATTACTGACTGAAAAAATGCTTTCTTTGGCAAACTATAACATTGTTGGCGTTGATTTTTCTCCCCGAATGTTAGAAATTGCTAAGAATAGATTAGCAAATTTAAATGTTAGGTTGATTTGTCAAGATATTACGGAATTTGAAACTGAGGAAAAGTTTGAAGCTATAGTTTCAACTGGAGGTGTTATTTGTATATTGGAAGAAGATGGAGAATATAGAATTTCTAGCCACATAATCGATCCAGAAAAAAATCAGCAGTTGCTGGCAAAGTTACACAGTCAGTTAGACGAGGGTGGATTATTAGCATTGGGAATTCAGGGAGGTCATACCAACTATAAAAAGGAAATTAAAGATGAGATTTTTTATGAGCATAAAATCAAGAAGGAGGGAAATTATCTTGATAAATGGTATGTTTTTTCTCAAGCTAATGGGGAAATTCTCAGCGAGCAATTTTGCCGTTTTTATTTTTTTGATGGAGGAAAGACAACTCAAGCGCTGATTGATGCTGGATTTAATCAAGGATATCAGATTATTGATAACAAGTTTTTAGTCAGCTACAAATAATTATAGTAACTATGAGACAATTAATGAAAGCTGTTATTCTAAAAGGGTATAGAGAAATGGAAAAACTGGAATATGCCCAAGTACCAAAACCCATTCCTCAACCGGGAAAAGTCTTAATTAAATTAGTTGCTTCTTCTATTTTACCGAAAAATTGCGGTTTAAAGCCTCCCCTTTGAAGGGAATAATAAATAAAAAGATTCCTTTGAGTCAATCCTATCCGTTTTCAAGGAGAGGTAATTATTAATTATTAATTGTTGAAAACTACCTTTCTGAGATTGAGCGTAAAGCCGAAAAATGAATTGACTTATTTAACAAATAATCTTAAAGTAAGTGAGAAAAAATTTGAGATGAAAAACAAAGCTACAGTTGCTTATATTGGAACAGGCCATATGGGACGACCTATGATTTTTAAACTCTTAGAATTAGGGTATCCTGTGCAAGTTTATGATAAATATCCAGAAGCAGCTAAAACAGTAATTGAAGCTGGAGCAGTTTGGTGTAATAGTCCCCAAGAAGTGGCTCAGAATGCTGATATTGTGCTCACTAATCTACCTTTACCCCATCATGTTACAGAAAATATATTAGGGGAAAATGGGGCTTTGAATGGAATGAAAACTGGCTCGATTTGGATTGATTTTTCAACTTCAGATTATCATAATACCAAGTATATTGCTGGGGAAGCTAAGAAAAAAGGTGTTTATAGTCTAGAAGCTCCTGTGAGTAATTTATCCCACATGGGGGTAGATTTTGGTAACATGAGTTTTTATGTTAGTGGAGATAAAGAGGGGTTTGACGCTAGTCAGGAAGTTTTGAATGATGTAGGCAAAATATCCTTTTTCGTGATGAGTAAAATTGGTGAAGCACAAGCTGTGAAGCTTTTGACTAATTTACTGTGTTATACTGCTATAGTTGTTTTGGGGGAAGTGCTGATCATTGCTAAAACCTGTGGTATTCCCTTAGATTGGATGTGGCAGTTTATGAAAGCATCCCAAGCTAATAGTTTTGCAGCAGAACAAATATCTCCATTTATCTTTGATGGCAGTTACGACAATTCCTGTAGTTTAGAAATTGCAGCTAAGGATAGTGATTTAACTGTGAAATTAGCTGAAGAATTCAATGTTCCTTTACCTTTGGGAAAAATTATTGAGGCAAGATATCAGCAAGCTGGAAAGACATATAAATTTTCAGAAAATTATATCATTGTAACTAAATTAGTTGAAGATGAGAATAACCTAGATTTGAGAATACCAGGATTTATAGCACCTTCTCCTTATGGTTTAAATCGGAACTATGTTTATTCTAATGAGTTTGTTAAAGATGATTTTGGTCGGATTAAACCTTATCCTTATCAATTCAACTATAATAGACCTGAGCATAAATTACAAGAACCCCTAGAAGAAATTGCTCAAACTCTGACAGAATTGATGGCATATATTAATTACCTAGTTTTACAAGAGTCTTATAAATTAGGTCAAAAGATAGGATTAAGTCAAGACTTATTAGTTAAAGTTATTCGTTGGGGTTGTGGAAGTAGTTGGGTTTCTGATAATGAAAATTCTTATCAACCTAATGATAGAATAGTTGCCAAATTTAAAGACTATAACTTCCAGCAAAAAGTTAAGACTCCCACTATCAATAAAATAATTTCTGTGTTAGAAAAATGAGATAGGCAAAGATATTTCATAAAAGACAAAATTGAAATATTTTCAACAGTAAACACTAAGTAGGATATTAAAAAAATGAACAAAATATTAGCTTTGTGGGCAGTGCCACGGTCAACTTCCACTGCATTTGAGCGTATGATGCGGGAAAGAGGAGATTTTTTCGTAGATGACGAACCTTTTGGAAAATCTTTTTACTACTCCGAAGAGCGTTGTGATACAACTCGTTATCCAGATATAGAACCAGATGCCCAATACAATTTTAGTTGTATTTTGGAAAAATTAAAGCAAGAAAATGAAAAGCAACCAGTCTTTATTAAAGACATGGGTTATCAAGTTGAACCTGTAGCTAATCAAGAGTTTTTGTCTAATTTTAATAATAGTTTTCTGATTAGAAATCCAGAAAAAATGTTGCCATCTCTCTTTAAAAATTGGTCTGATTTTACCTTAGAAGAAACTGGATATGCTCAACTTGATAAGCTGTTTGAAATGGCTAAAGAAATTACTGGAAAAATACCAGTAGTAATTGATTCAGATGATTTAGTTAAAAAACCTCAAGCAACTGTTAAAGCCTATTGTAATGCTATAGGTATACCATTTATTGAAGAAGCTCTAGAATGGAAAGCTGAACCTCAACCGGCAATCAATCAATGGGAAGGCGGATGGCATAATCATGTATTATCTAGTCAAGGATTTAAAGAAAGAGAAAAAAAGGATTATGTCAAGATTGAAGATAACGAACATTTAAAGAAAGCCTATGAATTTTGTTTACCTTACTACCAAAAACTTTACGAAGCTCGACTGCGAATTGAATAACAATTTTTCGCTCTATACACTAACCAATTGATTTTCCTTCTGTATTATTACAGCAGTTTTCGAGTTAATGAAGTACAAAGTTTTAAGACTTTAAGGAATAGGTAATAGAAGATTAAGGCGTTGCTGAATATATGTAGATTTAAAGAGCTATAAAGGAGCTGTTTCCCCTCTTTAAGGCACAGAAAAATCTCTGATTTACACTTAAATATAGGAATTTCATACCTAAAATCAGCAACGCTAAGATTAGTATTAAAGTGTACCTAATTATCGTCAAAAGTTCTGTAAAATTAGCTTCTTAAGCTTATAATTGGTGAGGAATATGAGTCAAGCAAAATTTATTCAAAATCGCATAGCAATAGTAACAGGTGGTACATCTGGTATCGGTAAAGCTATTGCTATTGCTTTAGCTCAAAGTGGTGCTAATGTAGCAGTAGGTTCTCGTTCTGCTAGCACGAGTTCATGCCATAGTGAAATTGAGTCACAAGGTGTCAAAGCTCTAGCGCTCGATCTGGATGTATCCTCAACTGATTCAGTTCAAGCTTTTTATGATGCTACAATGAAGGAATTCGGCAAGGTTGATATTCTTATCAATGCTGCGGGAATAGCCTGTGAGCATACAATCTGCAATCATCCTGACGAAGACTGGTATAGAGTTATAGATGTTAACCTCAACGGTATCTATCGCACTACTAAGCTATGTTTACCTGGAATGATAGAACGCAAATGGGGTCGTATTATCAATATTGCCTCAACTTATGCTTCAGTAGGTGTTCTGCTTCACGCTGCCTATTGTACTTCCAAAGCAGCAATTCTGGGATTTACTCGTTGTGTTGCCTTGGAAGGCGCACCCCACGGAGTATCCTGTAACTCAATTAGTCCAGGTTGGGTAGAAACTAAGATGGCTACAGAAGTAGCAATGCGACTTGCTCAAGTTGAAGGTCGAACTGCTGCTGAATACTTAGAGGAAATCAAGCAGAGTTATCCTCAGAAGAGAATCATACAACCACAAGAAATTGGGACACTGGCTGCTTTCCTATGTCGTGATGAGGCATTGGGTATTACAATGGAAGATATAACTATAGCAGCAGGTTCCCTGTGGTAAAAAAAGATTAGATTGACAGCAACGTTAAAGTATTTATCAGTTGGAAAATAGGTGATAGGTGAGCAGAGAGGAAATTTTTAATGAAAAAAATCTGGGGTTGCACATTAAAGAATGATAATAGATTTTCAACTGTATATATACTGAGAAAAGAGTTATCCAAAAATATTAAATGTTCGGATTTTATCATTCTTGATTGTGCAACACCATTCCCTCTAATATTTTTCAGTTAAAAACCAGGAGATGTTTCCACAATACTAAGTAATTCATTAATTTCTGTAATTGATTTGATTGCTGAATCTGCTATAAAATTATGACCATTATCAGTAGGATGTATCTCATCAAAGAATAGAAAATCATCAGGGTTATTTGGACCAGAAGCTAAGAAACTATCTGTGACATTTGTAAAGCCAAAATCACCAGGATTAGCAATTATATTATCAATTGAAGTCCGACTATCAAAATTAATAATATTAATGTTTGGGTCTTGTTCTAATATTGGGGAAGTTGCTGCTAAGGCACTATTATGAGCTTCAGTTAATAAAGTTAATGCCTGTTGTTGTTCTGGAGGAAAAGTCTGTGCAAGTGGAATTGCTCCTAAGTCTGGTATATTCGGTAAAATAAAATTTCTGGCTCCAATGCTAGCAAGTTTATTGACTGCCACTGATAAATTACCAACAGATGACTGTACATCTGGATCATCGCCCCTTAAATAATCATTCCCTCCTGCCCACACTACATATAAAGCATCTGGGTCGGTGGCGGGAGTTTCTGCAATAAATTCATCAATTTGTGTTTGTAAACCTATTAATAGTGGGGGCGATCCCTCTGGTAATAAATTGTTGGTAGTATTAATAATTCCTGTAGTTGCACCTGCAAAAGCAAAATTGAAGTTAGGGTTAAATGTTAATTCTAACTGAGGCGCGAGGCTTTCTACCCATACAGGGCCGTTGCTGAAACGCCCCTGAAAATAGGGAGGACTTGGTGGCAATAGACCGCCAGTAAGTGCAAAAGCATTCCCTGTATCAGACAGACTATCACCAAATACATAAATATTGCTAAATAATAGACGTGGCAAACGACCTTCAAATTGACCAAAATTGAGAAAGTGTTCTGTGGTGGTAAGTGGTGTCGTTGCTACTGCTTCGGCGACACCTGGATAACGATCTAGGTAAAAACTGGTGTTGAGTAAAGCACTGGGATCTCGTGGTTCAAACTGACCAAAGTTGATAAAGTGTTCTGTTGGGGTGAGAATATTTTGTTCGACAACAGTTGCAACACCGGGGTTAGCAGCGAGATAAAAGTTGGTATTGAAAATCGCACTTGGGTCTCGTTGTTCAAATTGACCAAATCTAATAAAGTGGAAAAGACCATCGCTAATAGTACCATTGGCAACTGCTTCAGCTACTCCTGGGTAGGTTTCTAAATAGAATTGTTCGTCAAATACTTCGTTTATTGTTAATGCCATAGTTTATCAAGTCAAAATTCAAAATTCGTAGGGGCGAATGGCCATTCGCCCCTACAAAAGTCAAAAGTTAGATTTTTTCTAGTTTAGGTTAATGATAATACAATTTCTGCCAATTTTTCTGCTGCTCCTGGTTCCCCCCGTAAACTGCGGAGGCGATCGCTCATTTCTACCAACTTTTCTGGATGACTCAAAAATTCTAATACCAACTCTGCTACGGTTTCTGGTTTAAGTTTTCCCATTAATTCTGGAACTATTTCCTCTTTTGCCCAAATATTCGGCCAAGCAAACAGTTGCCCTTTACGCACTACTAACCAATTAATTATGGTAGCAAAAGCAGCGCCGACTCCTGGTAAATTTGCCAGTAACCCTGGTAAACCATCCCACGCTCTCATAATATCTAATTGTTGAGTAGGTAATAAAACAATCATCGGTACTGCTAAAGAACCTAGTTCAGCAGTGTTAGCACCAACAGTAGTTAGACAAAGACGACATTGGGAAAGTAGATCGTAAGCAGGAGTGCGGGTTATCAATTCTATTTCTACTCCCTCAGTTGTCACCAATTTAGGATTTTTGATTTCATAGGAGTTACCTGAAGCAACTAAGAAACTGGGTTTATTTCCCTGATCGTTGTCTTTAAAATGAGTTCTCAATAAACCCGGTTTCTGCGTTAGTGCTGTCTCCAAACCTGCTGCTTGCTCTGTATTCTCTGTTTCGTTTCTCTCCAAAGAAGGTATCAATAATTTTGCTCCTACACCACCCATTTTTGCAATTGCTGGATTTTTTTGCGGGTCGGCGAAATTAGCTAAAGTTTCTAACTCAAGAGTTGGAGCAACTGGAATAATAAATCTAGTTTGCGGACGAATTTTGTGGATATGTTGAGCGATCGCCAAAGTTAAAGGTACACCCAAAGACAACTTAGTAGGTTTCGACCCAGGCAATAAACCAATTAACTCTAAATTACTGCCTCCGTTTGAAAGGAGAATTTCTGAATTCTGAATTCTGACTTCATTACTGCTCTCCCCATCAGAAAAACAACTTCCAACTTCTGTACGGGCGTTTCGCTGCGCGACATATAAAACGTTTCGGCTAAGAGCCGACATGAATGCGGAGCATTCGGTAGGAAAGTTGTGCGTAGCTAATGGCCATTCGCCCCTACGACTCCTAACTTCATTCATCAAATCTCCCACTACGGTAAATTTATCAGCATATTTTGGAGGCACCTGAGCAACTACTTCCTGCTTCATCACACCAAATTTATCTATCCAACGCCACCATCTAGCATCCCACTCAGCATAAATAACAGTGCGATAACCCAAACGTTTTCCCACCATAACAGTAAAAAATTGGTCGCCTCCCAAAAATAAAACTACTCCTTGGGGATACCAATGCCAATTTTCTGCCGTCTTACCCATGAGCAAAAACTGCCAAAAATATTCTGCTGGTTGTACCCGATCTACTTCTGGATAAGAACGAGCGATCGCTACTTCTTTTCCCGTAGCATGGGGACAAGGGGAAAGAATAACAGAAATTCTCATATCAATATTTGCCTGTTGCCGTAACTGTTGTACAACAGGTCTTACCCAGGTAATTAATTCTCCCGGACCATTTGATAGTATGACAATATCAACTTTTTCCATATCTTAATATACTAACTAGACAGTGCATATTTTTTAGAGTAGCCTTGGCTAGCAATGGCTATCTAAGGCTGTAAACTCTCTGTTCAGAGCTGTAGGTGCTATAAGCTTTTATCAGTAATACTATCAGTCTTAAAAGTAAATCGTTTTTTAGAAGAACTTTGTACTCTCCAGTATACTAACTAAATGAAACTAAATTATAGGAGAAAATTCAATGACAGAATTAATTAACGCTGCTAAAGTTGGAGATATTTCTCAAGTTGAAACTTTGCTGAGTGGGGGTGCAGATGTCAATGCCAAAGACTCAGAGAATTCGACTCCTTTAATTGCTGCAGTAGAAGCAGGCCATCTAGAGATAGTGAAAAAATTATTGGCTGCTGGTGCGGATGTCAATGGCAATGATAATGATGGTTGGGTCCCTTTGATGGGTGCTGTTGCTAGTGGCAACCAGGACATTTTGCAACTGTTGTTAGATGCTGGTGCTAATGTTGATGCTACTACTAATTTTGGCTTGACTGCTTTGATGACTGCTGCTGGTAGTGGTCATATTAGTGTAGTGCAAACTTTACTAGACAGGGGAGCAGACATTAGGGCGAAAGATAATAATAAATGGACGGCCTTAGTCTGGGCAAATTCGGAAGGTCATAAGGATGTGGTGGAGTTACTGAAGCAGGTGCGCGATAGCAAATGATATTATAGCAATTCCCAAGAAGCGTGAGGTACAAAATTCGTTTGTTTTAGGGAACAGGGAATAAGGAATAGAAAAGAAATTAAAGAGCTTGTGTACCTCATAAGCTTGAGAAAGGCTTTAATTTTTTTCTCAACATACATTCAACAATTAATAATTAACAATTACCTCTTCTTTGGAAAAAGAGGATTGGATGGACATATTTTTTTCTTTTTTATTCCTGTAGAGCGACAGCCTATGGCGCAGCCAAGTAGAGGGTTTAAACCTTAATTTTTCGGTAAAAATAAATAATTTTCAACTAAATAATTTATGCAGCAATTAAACCGCCAACAAATTCCGATTTTCTGTCTGATTTTTTTGCCTGTTTTATTCATGGGAATTTGTATCCTGAAGTATAGCGTAAATTTTCCTTTTTCAGACCAATGGCCTCTGGCAATTATGTTTGAGAAAATCTACACTGGTAATCTTTCTTTTAGTGACTTATTTGCCCAGTTCCACGAAAGTAGGAAATTTTTTCCCAGGCTAATTTTTATAGGTTTAGCTTATTTGACAAATTGGGATGTCAGATATGAAATGTTGGTAATATTTTTATTGACTTGCATTGTTTCTTTAAACATCTATTGGTTAAGTAGGTTAACTGTAAAAGGTAGTTTTGTTACTCAATTTTTTCTCTTAGTAATTTCTAACCTACTAATTTTTTCTCCTGCCCAATATGAAAATTGGCTTTGGGGAATTCAGGTTGTAGTTTATATTCCTATTGCTTGTTTAACTGGCTGTTTGGTTATTGCTCAAAAAAAATTGAGTTTAAGAACAAAGTTCATAATTTGTTTTTTTCTTTGTACGGTTAGCACTTTTTCTTATGCCAATGGAATGTTGACTTGGGTATTAGTGTTTCCAGGGTTAGGAATTTTAGCTTCAGGAAAATGGCAGGAAATTTTTACTAAAAATATTTGGATAATTATTGGTGGTTTATTGGGTTTTGTCGGTAACGTAGTTCTGTATTTTTATGATTACCAAAAACCTGATAAACATCCGAGTTTCTTGTCAGCGATAAGTCATCCAGTTGATACATTTCATTATTTTTTGGTTTTTTTAGGCGCTCCTTTAGGATTTGAAAATTTAACTGTGGCAACAATAGTTGGAGGTTTGGTATTTAGTTCGTGGATGTTTCTTTTTTGGCAGTTTTTTCGATTAGTTAAAACAGATTTTTTGTTATTACATCGTCTCATTGTTTGGCTAATAATTGGAATTTATGCAATTATTAGTGGAGCTGTAACTGCTGTAGGTAGAGTTGGTTTTGGCGTTGGTCAAGCTTTGGCTCCAAGATATACAGCTTTTTCATTATATTTGATGGTGTCTTTGATTTATCTACTGGCTATTTTTTGGCAGTTAGTTAGTCAAAACAATACTCGTAAAAATTTAATTAGATATAGTTCCTTATTACTTATTAGTGTTTTTTTAGTTTTACATATTAATACTACGATTAATGCTGTAGATAGGATGAACGATCGCCGAGTTATCCTACTTCAAAGTAAAGCTTGCTTATTGATGATAAATGTTATCCATCAAGATGAATGTTTGGTAATGAAAAGAAGTTCTGAACCTTTGAAAAAGACTGCTAATATTTTAGATAAATTAGGTTTTTTACAACCAGGTTTAATCAAAAGTAAAAATATTCAAGATATTGCACAAGAGTCAAAATCAGATTTAATTTATGGTTATTTCGATACAGTAAATCAAATTGATAATCAGACTTATATTGCTAATGGTTGGGCAATATTACCAGAAAGAGGCGAAGTTGCTGATGGAGTAATTTTGACTTATGAAAATGCCGAGGGAGAAGCAATAATATTTAAGTTAATTAATCAGAGAATGCCGAGACCTAGTGTCAGGGAATATTTTAATAATTCAACTTATTTATATTCCGGTTGGCAAAAGTATTTTTCTGTTCGGGAAATTCCTCAAGGAACAGTTAAACTTAAAGCTTGGGCTTTTGATACTGAGACTGGCAAAGCTTTTTTATTGAACAAAACTCAAGTAATATTTTCGAGCAACTAACAAAGCAAAAGTCCTTATTGATTGAGACAGACTTCAGGAGGCAGGAGTCAATAGTCCAGTAGGGATGCAAATCACCAGTTATACCAATTGGAAAAAAGTGGGCTACATATCCGGAGTAGGGAATAGGGAATTGTAACGAGCAGAATTACCACGCTTCCCTACTTCCGACTTCTGCCATTTGCCTGTTAGCATATAAGAGTCTTTGATGAAAATTGTATTATCCATAGTATGTTAAGATAATTTCTTAAAATAACTGTATTTTTGAGGAAATAATTTTTATGACTCAAAGCCTTTCCCGAATCATACAATTTTTCAGATTAGTATTAGTTGCCTTCCTAATGGCAATACTTGTGAATATGGGTATGTCAGTGGCACATCGTCCACATGATGTTGTCACACACGTTGAACTATCACCAAATTATCAACAAGATAAAACAGTATTAATTGTTGTTAGAAATAACCTGTATCGTTCATCTGATGGAGGCGTTTCATGGCAGCGTATTACTCAGGGTTTAGATTATTCTAGTTTGTTGATCCCAGCTCTGGAGTTGAGTCAGCAAAATGATGGTGTGGCATTTCTCGGAACAAGTGGAGATGGAATCTACCGCTCATCAGACAAAGGAATTACCTGGCAAAATACCAGTAAAGGTTTAGATGAACTGGCTATAGACGATATAATTATTTCACCAACTTCATCAAAGATTGTCTTAGCAAGTATATCCGATCGACTCTACTTAACTCAAAATTCTGGGGAGAGTTGGAAACAAGTATTCCAAAGTAAAAGTCCTATTGAAGCTCTAGGTTTTTCTAATGATGGCAAATTAGTCATTGTTGCCAATACAAAAGAACTATTGGTATCTGGCGACAGCGGAGCAACTTGGCAAGCTAGCGATCGCGCAGCATCTGGCTTACCACTTGATAGTCCAATTGTTGCTATTGAGCCTATGCTAGGTGGACCAGTCGGTTCAATGTGGCTTGGAACTCAAACCCAGGGTATTTTTCAAACCTCTGACCAAGGTAAAACATGGACAAAACAGGCAATTCCAATTGCCAATGAGCTTGTTAAAGATATCAAAATTATTCCAGGTTCCCAAAATGAACCACAACTGTTTGTTTCTACGGCAAATACTGGGTTATTTTACTGGGATGGCCAAGAATGGCAACCCAGAACTCAGGGACTAATAATCGATAGCCAAGCTGAAGAGATGGAGCAACCTAGCTTTACTGAACTGGAGTTCTCTCTAGATGGTAGCGTGACTTTCCTAGCAGGTTTTGATGGTCTCTTCAAGTCTGAAGATCAGGGGCAAAAATGGCAAGACTTAGAAACCATACTTAGGAGTACGGTTGTTGCAATGGCAGCTTCTAATGATTCAACTTTGGCAACTGTAGATTACGTTGGCAACATTAATATCAGTAGCGATGGCGGTCAAACTTGGAAGATTGCTCAAAGAGGTCTCGAAGAACCTTGGTTTACTAGAAAGTGGGAATCACTACCACCCAACTACGATCCTCGTCGCTACTTTGATGTTGCTTTTTCTCCCAACTACGATCAAGATAAAACACTATGGGCATCACTACTCTGGACTAAAGTAGCAACAAGTCAGGATGGGGGTATTTCCTGGTCAATTGCTTCTATGCCGAAGGAAGAACGTGGACTGACAATAGGTGTTTCTCCAGACTTCTCAAATGATAATACTGTTTACATCCTACCTCAAAAGGGTAATATCTATCGGTCTCAAAATGGAGGTAAAGACTTTGAGAAAATTGGTCAGGTTCCAGCTCTTCAAGGCAACACTGGTTCCTCTATTGCCATATCCCCTAATTTTGCTAGCGATCGTACTATCTATGTAACTGGAGAGAAGGGAATCTACAAGAGTACCGATGCTGGAAAAAACTGGGAAGCAATAAGTGAAAATACAGCTTTAGCTGAAGCCGGAAAAATGCAGATAGCTATTTCTCCAGACTTTGCACGGGATCAAACTTTATTTGTTAGTACCAGAGGTCGAGGTCTTTTTGAATCACGGGACGGAGGAAAAACTTGGAACCAGCGGCTCAATATACCTGGATTAGGTACTGACTCGCCTGAGTTAGAAGCTATTGCTATTTCACCAAACTATGAGAACGATAAAACACTTGTGTTAGGTGTGCTAGGTCTTGGGTTATACAAAAGTGAAGATGGAGGGCAATCATTCCAACAAATTGCAGATGCTTCATTACCCATATCAAGAATAAATACTGTGCCTTCATCAGGAAAGCCGATTGTTTTTTCACCAAACTATGTTAATGACAGGACGATCTACAGCTTTGGTTCAGCTAGTTTGGAAATATTCAAGTTAACAACAGATAATGGAAAGACTAAGGAAACTTTAGCTATTCAAAATTCTGAGTCAATGGGAGAAGCAAATTTTCTCAGCAATATTCGGCTAGCTTTATTTGTCTATCAAGGTCTATTGAAAAGGGTTTTAGTCCTGTTAGTCGGCCTCATCGTAGTAGGGATCGTTATTTACATAACATTAAGGAAACTCAATAGCAGAGGTAAAGTATGATATAAATGTTTAGCATTTAAACTGTATATCTTACAGCAGTTTTGGAGTCTTGGAGGTACAAAGTTTTTAGATTTTAGGGAACAGGGAACAGGGAACAGAGATTAATTTTAAACTGTACCTCACCATCTTAAAATATGCTGTAAATTTTGGAGAAAATGAGGAATAATTATATCCCCTCAAAATCCGCACACCACTAATTTTAAAAATATAGTTGGGTTGCTAAACTTGGGCTTCAAACAGTTATCATAAGTAGGGACGTTCCATGGAACGTCCCTACTGTATTGTATGAGGAGGTTTTTTGATAAAAAAACAACCGGATTTATATAATATCATTTTACAGCAGTTTTCATGTTTTTTAGAGTACAGAGATTTGGGTTTAAAGGAAGAAGGCTCATATTATCTAGGAGAGAAGGAAGAAGGAA
>NZ_LGSU01001466.1 GCF_002260545.1 Hydrocoleum sp. CS-953
AGAATTTTGAAATCCTTCCGACTCTAAAACAACTGCCCAACCACTTAACTTCCAGTCTGAGGGTAAATTATGGAAAAATTGATAATTAGACTTATCAGTAAAACTACTAAAATAATCATGGAGAGAACTATTAATTTTTTTGCTCAGAGCAGCCATTACAGGATTATTATCTGTAAAAATTTCGTAGGTTTGACTACCTCTATTTATCGGTTTACCTGGTCGATTTTTTAAAAGAGTAGGATGTTGATAAATGTAATTTTTCAAGTCATTATTATAAGTTGCTAAGTCTTGCCATCCTTCTACATCCGTAAATTGGTATTTAGCCACTAATTCCGAACAATCAAAAATTAATTCAGCTTCAGACTTTTTACCTACATCTTGTAAAGCTAAACCCAGATGAGCATAAGCTTTAATATACCTATGATTAATATTTATAGCTTTTTCGAATTGAGCGTTCGCGGAGCGTGGCGTTAGCCGTATCGCTTCTTCAGATTTATCTATTTCTCGCAAAGCTATTCCTAATTGTGAATAAGCATCAGCAGAATTAGAATTAAGTTTAATAATTTTCTGATATAGCTTAACTGCTTCTTCCCACTCAGACTTTTTTCCTAGAATTTCTGCTAAACCTGCCATAGCATTAATAGAATTTTTATCCTGCTCCAATGCTGCCTTATAATATTCAATTGCCTCCCCATGTTTTTCCTGTTGATTTAATAGAAAACCCAAATTTATATGAGCATCAGTAGAAGTAGGAATTAAATCAATAACAGCTTGATAACAAGCTTCCGCTACATCTACTCTTCCTTGCTCATAAAAAGTAGCAGCAATATTAGTCAAACATTCTGTGGAATGAGGATTAATTTCTAATGCTTGTTGATAAGCTTTTTGTGATTCTTTGAGGTTGCCACGGCGATAAAATGCCATACCTAAAGATGATAAAGCATCAAAATTATTGGGAACTATAGAAATAGCTTTTATATAAGAAGATATAGCTTTATCCAACTTTCCTTGAGTTTGAAATATATCCCCCAAAGTCATATTAACTCTCGGATGATTTGGATTAATACTTAAAGCTTTTTCTAAGGAAGCGATCGCCTCTTCAATGATTCCTTTTTCTGTCAAAGCAATTCCCAAGTTTAGGTGAGAGTCAGCAGATTTTTGATTGAGTTTAATTGCTCGTTGATAAGAGTCAATAGCATTATCTAATTGTTGAGCAGCACGATAAGTATTGCCGAGATTATTGAGGTAGCCAAAATTATTTGGTTCTAGATTAACAGCTTTATTTATTAAACTTATGGCGCTGTTATTATCTCCCATTTGAGCTTTAAGTACGCCCAGATAATTTAAGACTTGAGAATTATTTGGTTCCGACTGAATAATTTTTTCATAGATAACTTTTGCCTCTTGTAGTTGCCCGCCTTTGTGAAAAGACAAAGCATAAGATAAGGCATTTTCTGGAAGATTATTGTTTGGTAGTTTTTGACTGTTATTTTTAGCTGCTTTTCTTCTTTGTTCTCGATTCATATTTTTATGATCTTGCCTTGCCTCAATCAATAACTTAAAACAATTACAGCTAATAACTTGTTTCTGATTATACCAATTTTATCTAAGGCTATAGCACTACGTTAATTAGTTAGGACATTTATAAATGCTTAAACGAGTGTCAGGAATTACTTCTGAATTCTGAATTCTAAATTGCGCGTAGCGCTATACACAAAATCACACAATTGATTATAGCGGTTTTCACAAAGGTAGACTACAAACCTTCTTCCTTCTTCCTTCTTACTTATTCCTTTAAACCCAAATCTCTGTAGTCTATATTAATGAAAACTGCTATAATTATTAGGAAAGGCTTTAAACCTTTGGGGATTAATTATCAATTATCAATTATCTATTGGTAAATATAGCAAAATTATGAATTCTGAATTCAGAAGTTAAATTCATAGAATAGACTATATTTCATAAGAGCGAGAATGTCTGCGCCACTAATAACAACTGCAATACTTACTCAAGACTTCAGTTATTAAGTAATAAATAAGTAAGAGTAATATTTTTCAGGATTAGTGTAAGCATTCAGCCGTCAGCCGTCAGCTATCAGCTAAGATGTTTATAGGGGTTTTCACGGCTCTGTTGACTTGCATTACTTCTGCCTTCTGCCCTCTGCCTTCTACCTTTAAGCCAAAATCTCTATATTCATTAGAATCATNATAATTCCCGTGCCTCCTAGCTATTTTCCCGTAGCTGTTTGCATAGCATTCCGTAGCTGATAGCTGAGTGCTAATAGCTGAATGCTTACGGATTAGTTGCCAAAGCGCAAGGATATATTCTGCCTAAAAACCCTACTCCCTACTGCCTCCCCTCAAGAAAATGTAACAAACATTTATCAATTTGCTATTCAAGTATATTTCTGATTTTTAGTTAATAAAAAGCCCTCTATAAATATTAGAGGGCTTTCTTGACATACTCCCGACGTTGCCCTTACGGGACAACGCGGGATTCTTCAGTCTGGGAAACCCTGACCACTGTTTTGACAGAGGTGATGTCCTCCCCCTGTGTTCGTTGACCTTATATCAACTATAACCATCACAACAAAATGCCTCCTACTTGTCAAGGGGATCGGAACATTTTATTTGTGGAGATATCCGANGAGCGCGGGACTTCCCGCCAGGGAAGTTAAATTCAGTATTGTTAGACTAGGTAGATCAACAACCCACTATCAAAACTAACCCAATACTTCCCTAGCTTTAGCAACAATATTATCAACAGTGAAGCCAAACTTCTCCAGTACAACACCACCAGGAGCAGAAGCACCAAAAGTATCAACACTCAAAGTCGCACCTTCATCAGTCACATAACGATGCCAACCAAAACTAACACCTGCTTCCACTGCCAAACGCTTTTTCACAGACGCAGGGAAAACAGACTCCTTATAAGCCGCATCTTGCTCTTCAAATAATTCCCAACATGGCATAGAAACCACCCGAACCTTCTTACCTTCAGCACGGAGTTTTTCACCAGCATCAACACATTGGTAAGTTTCTCCACCAGTACCAATAATAATAATGTCAGGAGTACCTTCGCTGTCAGTCAGAATATAAGCACCTTTAGCAACCCCATCAATGGAACTACCAGCTAAATTAGGCAAACCTTGACGAGATAATGCTAATAAAGTAGGTTGAGGATGAGAAGATTTAGCTTTTTCTACTGCAACCTTGTATGCACCAGAAGTTTCATTACCATCAGCAGGACGCATCACAAGTAATTGTGGAATTAAACGTAAAGATGCAATATGCTCAACTGGTTGGTGAGTTGGTCCGTCTTCACCTAAAGCAATGGAGTCATGAGTCATTACCCAGATTACACCAGCTTCAGCTAAAGCAGATAAACGGATAGAATTCCGCATATAATCTGTGAACACCAAGAAAGTTGCACCATAAGGAATTAACCCAGAACCGTGTAGAGCAATACCGTTACAAATAGCTCCCATACCATGTTCCCGCACACCAAAACGCATATTACGGTTTTGGTATTGACCTTTTTGGAAATCTCCTAAACCTTTAAGCAAAGTCTTGTTAGAAGGAGCTAAGTCAGCGGAACCACCAATTAATTCTGGTAAAACTCCAGCTATAGCATTTAGTGTTGCACCAGACTGGTTACGAGTAGCATCTTTCTTACTTTCAGGAGTATATTTAGGTAGTGCATCCGCCCAACCTTCAGGTAATTTGCCACTTACCATCCGTTCCAAAGTAGCTGCATCTTCAGGATACTTAGACTTATACTCAGAGAATAACTTATCCCATTCTTCCTGATATTTTGCACCTCGATCAACTGCTTTGCGGAAATGACTCAGAGCATCCGCAGGAACTTCAAACTCTGGATATTCCCAACCAAGATTTTTACGAGTAGCTGCTACTTCATCAGGTCCGAGTGCTGCACCGTGAACATCATGGGTATCAGCTTTGTTAGGAGAACCATAACCAATAAGAGTAGTAACTTTAATCAGGGAAGGTTTGTCAGTAACCGCTTTTGCTTTTTCAATAGCATCAGCGATGGCATCTAAACCAGTATTACCATCAACAACATGCTGAACGTGCCAACCATAAGCTTCAAAACGCTTACTTACATCTTCAGTAAAGGAGATGTCAGTATGACCATCAATAGAAATATGGTTATCATCATAGAAAGCAATTAACTTACCTAAACCCCAGTGTCCCGCTAGAGAAGCAGCCTCACCAGAAATACCTTCCATGTTACAACCATCACCCATAATCACATAAGTGTAATGGTCAATCAAATTACAATCTGGCTTATTGAATGTAGCAGCTAAATGGGCCTCTGCTGCTGCTAATCCGACGGCGTTGGCAATACCTTGTCCTAGTGGACCTGTAGTAACTTCGATACCTTCAGTAATATGATTTTCTGGGTGGCCAGGAGTTTTAGAATCCCACTGACGGAATTGTTTAATTTCCTCCATAGGTACACTGTCAAAACCTGTGAGGTGCATAAGAGCGTACAGTAACATACAGCCGTGGCCAGCAGAGAGAACGAAGCGATCGCGATTTAACCACTTAGGATTTTTAGGGTTAAAGCGCATAAACTTATCCCAGAGGACAAAGGCCATTGGTGCAGCACCCATTGGTAGTCCTGGGTGGCCAGAATTAGCTTTTTGGACAGCATCAATTGCTAAGAAGCGGATTGAGTTAATACAAAGTTCTTCGAGTGATTGAGTTGCAACAGCCATAGTTATCGTTTCTATATACTTAATAGATGTGAATGCCGGAGCCTATAAACCAGATATTTTTCTACAGTAATATTTGTCTGGAATTTTTCTCAGGCCATATACATTACAAATCATCTCACTTGTGGGGAACTCTAGGCAAGAGAAGTAGTCAAGTTAAAAATTTTCCGGCCATCTAGAAGTTAAGCCGATCAAAATAACTGGTTAACACAACCTCGCCTTTTAAGGCGAAATGTTTTTGGAGGGTTGCTCTAAGTCCTCGTTACAAAAACAACTTCTGTACGTCACCCTATCGACGGCTCCCCTATCTGACTTCTGACTTCGTTAAAGTGTGGACTTCATTATTGATTGTTAGGGTAAGGATTTCATGGTAGTGTTAAATTAACCTATTTTTTGATTAACAATCTATTCAGCAAAGGTTAATATTTTCCTATTTCAGGGTCATTTCAGTTATAAGTTATTACTATCTCCTACTGAAAGCTATCCCTTATCAGGAACTCCTAATATAGAATCCGGGTAATTAGTTATCGTATTGCGGAGGAGTCAGTCCTCGTAGGGGCGTTTTCCTGACGGAATGCTCCGCAAACATGTCGCGCAGCGAAACGGCCGTTAGCTTCGCATAACTATCGTTAACGCCCGNTTTTCCTGACGGAATGCTCCGCAAACATGTCGCGCAGCGAAACGGCCGTTAGCTTCGCATAACTATCGTTAACGCCCGTACAGGAGTCAGGAGAAATATTGGATTTGAAATATTAAATTATATAATTCCTATTCAATAGAAAACTTGTCTTAATGAAGAAGTAGTTTTGCAATTACTGTATAACCGGATTTTATATAAAACCCTTTTGCGATAGAGAGATGGGGAGGTCGGGGGATAAAAGCCTCTAATTAGGGTTTGCGCTCAAAAGTCTTATGGGTGAGGGTAGGAGTCAGGAGTCAGGAGTCGTACAGGCGAATGGCGATTCGCCCGTACAGGAGGAATGGGTATGGGAGCGAGGAGGCAGGAAGAAGAACTATCCCTTGATTTTTCTGTTATAGTCAACCCAAAATCCTAACTTTTTGACCATCAAGCAGCTCAAAACCAGGTACTTTTTCCAGACTTAAAAAGTTTAAAACCTTTATCTGTCAATGCTTTGATATTTAACCAGTAAACCCTAATTAAATACGTTGAATAATCACATAACTTCTTTCTAATGTCTACGTTTTATCTTAAGAAAGATGTTTATAAAGCATAGTATTGAACGGAAGGATTAAGACCTTATTTTTTGGCCAGGGTAAAAAATTTGTGAGATGGGTCTCTCTCTGCCTGTGGAGGCTGAGTCAGACCAAAATACTTTTAAGTATTGATGTATTGGCCACTCTATCAGGAAGTCAACAGCAAACACTGTTTGCTGTTGGCTACTTTCATATGTATTTTTTAAATGCTAGAGTAACATTATGGCCTCCAAATCCAAATGAGTTGGATAAGGCTGCTTCTACCTTTTTCTCAATATGTGTATGGGGGACATAATTTAGGTCACATTCTGGATCGGGATTATCCAAATTAATGGTTGGTGGGATTTTGTCATTGGCGATCGCCATTACCGTCGCCACAGCTTCAATACCCCCAGAACCTCCTAACAAATGACCAGTCATTGACTTAGTTGAACTAATTGCTACCTTATAAGCACTTTCACCTAGTGCCTTTTTAATCGCTTTTGTTTCTGTTGGGTCATTTGCTGATGTACTTGTGCCGTGAGCATTTATATAACTAATTTCTTCAGGAGTTAAGCCACCATCTTTAATTGCCAACTGAATAGCTCTAGTTGCCCCTTCTCCATCTTGAGGTGGGGCCGTCATGTGGTAGGCATCACAGGTCATGCCATAACCAACAATCTCTCCATATATCCTTGCTCCACGACTCTGGGCATATTCTAATTCTTCTAGGAGGAGAATACCTACTCCTTCACCTATAACAAAGCCATCGCGATCGCGGTCAAAAGGACGACTTGCATGAGTCGGGTCATCATTACGAGTAGACAAAGCCTTGGCAGAAGCAAATCCTGCTAATCCCAAAGGTGTTACTGGTGATTCAGTTCCACCACAAATCATTGCTTGAGCATATCCTCTTTGGATTAAGCGGAAAGCATCTCCTACAGCATGTGACCCAGAAGTACAAGCAGTTACTGGACATGAGTTAGGCCCTTTAGCTCCAGTATGAATTGCCGTTAACCCGGCAGCCATATTAGCAATCATCATCGGGACCATAAAAGGGCTACATCTACCTGGGCNGCATCTCCTACAGCATGTGACCCAGAAGTACAAGCAGTTACTGGACATGAGTTAGGCCCTTTAGCTCCAGTATGAATTGCCGTTAACCCGGCAGCCATATTAGCAATCATCATCGGGACCATAAAAGGGCTACATCTACCTGGGCCACGAGTCAAATATATTTCCTGCTGGTCTTCTAAGACTTTAATGCCACCCACCCCAGTACCAATCATTACCCCCACCTGTTCCGCGTTCAGGTCGTTAATTTCAAATTTGGCATCAGCAATTGCTTGTTTGCTAGCTACAACTGCAAACTGAGCAAAGCGGTCCATGTGTTTTGCCTGTTTGCGATCCATGTAGTCGTGAGGGTCAAATCCTTTTACCTCTCCAGCAATACGAGATTTGTGTTTAGAAGCATCAAACAGGGTTATTGGGCCTATACCACTTTTACCTTTCAATAACCCATCCCAATAATCAGATAGAGTGTTGCCAATTGGTGTTATTGCACCCATTCCTGTGACAACTACCCGTTTAAGTTCAAAATTTGTCATAATTTTCTTTTCCTAAAATNAGGGTCAAATCCTTTTACCTCTCCAGCAATACGAGATTTGTGTTTAGAAGCATCAAACAGGGTTATTGGGCCTATACCACTTTTACCTTTCAATAACCCATCCCAATAATCAGATAGAGTGTTGCCAATTGGTGTTATTGCACCCATTCCTGTGACAACTACCCGTTTAAGTTCAAAATTTGTCATAATTTTCTTTTCCTAAAATTCCACACCCACAAGGCAGAAACTTAAGGTTTTGAGGACAATATTAATATTATGCTTTTGCTTTTGTTTGCTCCTCAATATAATCTACAGCAGCTTGGACAGTACCAATTTGTTCTGCTTTCTCATCTGGAATCTCGATATCAAATTCTTCTTCTAATGCCATAACTAATTCTACAGTATCTAAAGAATCAGCTCCTAAATCATTGGCAAAGTTAGCTTCTGGCTGTACTTTTTCTTTATCAACTTCCAGTTGTTTAGCCACAATGTCCTGTACTTTGCCCATAATTTCTATGCTCATAAAATTTTCTCCTTACTTTAAATTATTTAGATGTTGCGTTTCCGATTTTATCCGAAACTAGGTTCAAGCTAAACACTCATTATGCCAATTAAATAACTGAATATTTGTTGACATCCTCGTTCTGCCTAAAGGCATAAAAATATACCGAGTGTTAACTATGCAGTGGGTTGACGCTTCATTTTATCCTGCTAACTTAGCGTTAGTCTGACGCTTTTCTCCACGTCCGTTTTTTGTCTAGTGAATCCCCTCCGCATTGAAGTAGCAGTTAGCACTCAGCTAGCCTCCGGGGTCGGAAGTGCCTCTTGCCTCCTTCAGAGGAGCTATCCTAGGTCATGCTCCGCATTTCCTGACGGAATGCTCCACAAACATGTCGGCTCTTAGCCGAAACGCAATTCAAGTCGCTCCGCGAAACGTTAACAGCTTATTCTTGGTGTCTAATGGGGGGTGTTGACCCCCACGCAAAGCGCACCACTAATTTTTCGCTCCTCTTGTGGGGTACTTAAACCCTTGGATTTTTAGCTGAGTCGCGTAGTTCCGACCTAGGAGGCTAGCTAAATGCTGATAGCTAATAGCTACTTAAAACTCCCCCAGTAAAGGAGGAGATTTCAATCCTGTTTTGTTCAATCAATTTCTTTAACTTTTCACAAATATCACAAGCTTATTACTGTTGTCAAAGTATTTCCTTGTTTTATTTGCCAACTACATTATAGAAATCACAAACTTATATTATAAACAGTGATAAAATTAATATCACAAATCATAAGTCATGTTTATAAAATATTGTTCCTATACCTATATTAGTTAATCTCATGCCTTCTAAAACATTGCAATATGCTTACTTTCCTGGTTGTGTAGCTCAAGGTGCTTGCCGAGAGCTTTATCAGTCTACCCAAGCTCTTACCCAAGTCCTGGGAATAGAGCTAATAGAACTGAAAAAGGCTGCTTGTTGTGGTTCTGGCACTTTTAAAGAAGACTCTCAATTACTAGAAGATACTGTTAATGCCCGTAACATAGCTTTAGCGGAAGAACTAAACTTGCCATTACTAACCCACTGTAGCACTTGTCAAGGTGTTATTGGCCATGTAGATGAGCGTCTTAAAGAATCCCAACAAACTGAGCCAGCTTACCTAGAACAAATCAATGGCCTCTTACAAAAAGAAAGTTGTTCTCCCTATCAAGGTAGTACAGAAGTTAAACATATACTTTGGGCGTTAGTGGCAGATTATGGTCTCGAAGAAATCCAAAATCGTGTCACCCGCAAGCTCTCTGGCCTTAAATGTGCTGCCTTCTATGGTTGTTATTTACTTAGAGGGCAAACTAATTTGGTTTATGATGACCCCTATCAACCAGAATCTATGGAAAATGTGTTTCGGGCTATTGGGGCGACTCCTATTTATTATCGAGGTCGGACTCAATGTTGTGGTTGGCCTCTTTCTAGTTATGCCACTAATCAGTCTTTTCAAATGGCTGGAACTCATGTTAGTGAGGCTATTGACAAGGGTGCAGATTGTATGGTAAGTCCTTGTCCTCTGTGTCACTTAAATTTAGATTCCCGTCAACCAGAGGTAGAGAAAGTGATCGGACGTAAGTTAGGTTTACCAGTGTTACACTTACCCCAATTAATAGGTTTAGCTTTAGGCATTTCTCCAAAGGAACTAGGATTAGACCGTCATGTAGTGTCAACTCGTCCAGTCTTAGAAAAGTTGGGACTTTGAATTTTTTGGAGAAGGAGTCAGGAGGGTGGGAAGTGTGGGGAAATCGAATCTTGTCTGCTCATCTATAAATTGATATGCAGGTGCTTTAGGGACTAAAAAGCTAGCACTTTTTTGATTCTAAAAAGGCAAAATCCTTTATTTTTAGATACTTTGAGGTTTCATTAGCAAGTTGTAATTATATGGGAATTTAACATATCGCATTTCTCAAGTTACTGAGGTACAGTTGTTCTTCTACTC
The DNA here is from genome assembly GCF_002260545.1 of Hydrocoleum sp. CS-953. Classification (GTDB taxonomy): domain Bacteria; phylum Cyanobacteriota; class Cyanobacteriia; order Cyanobacteriales; family Microcoleaceae; genus Trichodesmium. The sequence goes on from NZ_LGSU01001466.1 coordinate 10,014, forward strand.
CCCTACTCCCTTACTCCCCTACTCCCCTACTCCCCTACTCCCTACTCCCTACTCCCTTACTTCCCTACTCCCCTACTCCCCTACTCCCTACTCCCCTACTCCCCTACTCCCTATCAGATTTATTGAGATATTTTAAGTTTTTCAACAATGTTTATCAGTGATGAGAAGTCGTGCGGTAAACTAAGTCGAAGCATTCGCTTATAAAACTTGCTGTCCCATTTGCCCTTAAGCAGGTATGGCAAAATCAATTTGTTGGGAGAATTTAATTCATGTCTCATTCAGTAAAAATTTATGATACTTGCATTGGTTGTACTCAGTGTGTCCGTGCTTGTCCATTAGATGTTTTAGAAATGGTACCTTGGGATGGTTGTAAAGCAGGTCAAATTGCTTCATCCCCTCGTACAGAAGATTGTATTGGTTGTAAGCGTTGCGAGACTGCTTGCCCTACTGACTTTTTGAGTGTCCGAGTTTATCTAGGCGCTGAAACTACTCGCAGTATGGGTCTCGCTTACTAATACTAATTTCCCTCTATTGGTTTTTGGTTTGAGATTTAATAGAGGGTAAGAAAAATTTTAGGTATAAGAACTAAAAATTTTGTAGAGGGAATTAATAATTTTCCCTCTATTTTTTAGTATTATCTATCTAGCACCTAGTGCCGCTACGCAGAAGTTAGAAGTCAGAAGTTAACCCAGATGAGTCAGATACAATCATTAAGATAATTTCTGGGATTGGAATTATAATTATTGATGGAGAACGTTTTTCTTACGAAGCTGGTGATGTGTTTGATGTTCCAAAAGGTATCAGTCATGGTTTTGAGGTAGGGGATGAACCTACGCTTTTCCTATCTACCCAAACACGAGAGATTCTCAAAAGTGATGGTTCTGTAGACTTTAGATATGCNCAGATACAATCATTAAGATAATTTCTGGGATTGGAATTATAATTATTGATGGAGAACGTTTTTCTTACGAAGCTGGTGATGTGTTTGATGTTCCAAAAGGTATCAGTCATGGTTTTGAGGTAGGGGATGAACCTACGCTTTTCCTATCTACCCAAACACGAGAGATTCTCAAAAGTGATGGTTCTGTAGACTTTAGATATGCAGATTTAGAAGAGAGTTCTAATTGATAGAAATAATTGCCTAATATTTAAGATAATACTTGAAATATTCAGGTAAAAAAAGTAGTGAAGATGGATTTACAAGAAGCTTTAGAAAGATATCAAGGTACTAAACTCAACCTTGATGAATTGAGTAAATATCAATAGTGGGCTTTCCGTTTTTTCCATAATGAAGAATTTGTTTCAAACCCAAACCTTTCAGTAACTATACAGCTAGACTTAGCAAAACCTCGTGAGGTTTATGAAAGGTCTTTTCAAAAGACCCAAGGAGCATCTTTTCAAGCTTATCTTGTATGGAATTTAGTTAAAACTTTATCTGTGGAGTGGATTTTTTGTACCCGCAAAATTGATGGCGAGTGGTATCTCTTTAAGAATCTTCCAGTTTATTTCCCTATTGCTGTTGGTGGAGATAATAGGTTTCAAGATGTGATTATTAATGATGTTATTTCGATGGATTGGACAAAGTTTTGTAGAGTATATCGAGACTCTATTGAAAACTCAAACATGGATATTGGTTCTCTTCCTCCGTTGGTATGGGAAATTTCTCATTTTATTGGCAACCTACCTTACTTAAACTTTACATCATTTCAAATGCACCGTGGAACACAGAAAACTGGNAGATAATAGGTTTCAAGATGTGATTATTAATGATGTTATTTCGATGGATTGGACAAAGTTTTGTAGAGTATATCGAGACTCTATTGAAAACTCAAACATGGATATTGGTTCTCTTCCTCCGTTGGTATGGGAAATTTCTCATTTTATTGGCAACCTACCTTACTTAAACTTTACATCATTTCAAATGCACCGTGGAACACAGAAAACTGGTCGGCCTCTGTTTTATTTTGGACAACGCCATAATTCTTATCATCGACAGACTGTTCCGTTGAGTATTACCTTCGACCATGCAAATACAGATCCCTATATATTGAAAAACCTTATGCAAACCTATCAAAATTTGTTGATAAGTGTTTAATCGAAATTAGAAAAATTATTTAAAAAGTATCAATACATACTATGTTGCTCATGCGGAATGAGGCGCGTAGAGTGAGTATTATCTTATATACAGGACTAAGACAAAATTTATGACTATACCTTACCTGTTTATGGTATGGGTGCGTTGCAATACACCCTATAGGTAGATTTGCTGCCTCAGTCCTAATATGGTTAAAGTTAATAGGAGTAAAAAATTAAATGTGTGGAATTGTTGGTTATATTGGTACACAGTCAGCTACAGAAATTTTACTATCAGGATTAGAGAAATTAGAATATCGAGGTTATGATTCTGCTGGGTTAGCTACTGTTTGTGATGGTCAAATCAAATCTGTTCGTGCTAAGGGTAAGTTGNTTGCAATACACCCTATAGGTAGATTTGCTGCCTCAGTCCTAATATGGTTAAAGTTAATAGGAGTAAAAAATTAAATGTGTGGAATTGTTGGTTATATTGGTACACAGTCAGCTACAGAAATTTTACTATCAGGATTAGAGAAATTAGAATATCGAGGTTATGATTCTGCTGGGTTAGCTACTGTTTGTGATGGTCAAATCAAATCTGTTCGTGCTAAGGGTAAGTTGCACAACCTCCGAGAAAAATTGGTAGGAGTGGAAATGTCAGCTAATGTTGGTATTGGTCATACTCGTTGGGCAACTCATGGTAAACCGGAAGAATATAATGCTCATCCCCATACGGATGATACGGGGCGAGTGGCAGTTGTGCAAAATGGAATTGTCGAAAATTATCGAGAGTTACGCAAAGAATTGGAAAGTCAGGGGCATAAATTTGTTTCTGATACTGATACAGAAGTTATTCCTCATTTAATTGCCGAATTTTTATCTAATTTTACTGGACAGAGGGAAGCATTTTTTGAGGCGGTGCGTCAAACGGTGAATAAATTGGATGGGGGGTTTGCGATCGCTGTTGTTTGTGCAGACTATCCAAATGAAATTATTGTTGCTAGACAACAGGCACCTATATCTATCGGTTTAGGGCAAGGGGAATTTTTCTGTGCTTCTGATACTCCTGCTCTTGTTTCTCATACTCAAGTTATTGTCAGTTTGGATAATGGGGAAATGGCACGTTTAACTCCTCTGGGAGTCGAGGTTTATAATTTTGATGGCGATCGCGTTAATAAACTTCCTCGTATTCTTAACTGGAGTCCGACTTTAGTTGAGAAACACATTTTCAAACATTTTATGCTCAAAGAAATACATGAGCAACCAAATGTTGTGAGGAGTTGTTTAGAAGCTTATATTAATAGTGATTGGGATGCTATGAATAGTCTTGTTTCTCCTACTAATTTAAAGTTATCTTCATCCCTATATGAAAATTTAGAACAGGTTGAAATTTTTGCCTGCGGTACGAGTTGGCACGCCAGTTTAATTGGCAAGTATTTATTAGAACAATTAGCCGGAATTTCCACAACAGTAAATTATGCTTCTGAAGCTCGTTATGCTCCTTCACCTCTGAGAAAAAATACTCTCTTAATTGGTGTTACTCAGTCTGGAGAAACGGCTGATACTTTAGCAGCTTTAGCAATGGAACAACAGCGTCGTTTAGATAAACCTGCTGATTTTGAATCAAGATTATTGGGAATTACTAATCGGGCAGAAAGTTCTCTTGCTAATTTAGTTAATCAAATTATTGATATTCGGGCGGGTATTGAAATTGGGGTTGCAGCAACTAAAACTTTTGTCGCGCAGGTAATGGCATTTTATTTTTTAGCCATAGATTTAGCATGGCAACGAAAATATTTATCTGGGGAAAGAATCGCAGAAATTATTAATGGTTTACAAAAAATTCCTGCACAGATGGAACAGATGTTAGAAACTCAAGATAGTCAAATAGAAGATTTTGCTCACCAGTTTAATGATACTCAAGATTTTATTTTTGTAGGTAGAGGAATTAATTATCCAATTGCTTTAGAAGGTGCTTTGAAATTGAAGGAAATTAGTTATGTTCATGCTGAGGGATATCCAGCAGGTGAGATGAAACATGGTCCGATCGCTTTGTTGGATGATAAGGTGCCTGTAGTGGCGATCGCTATGCCTGGTTTAGTTTATGAGAAGGTGCTTTCTAATGCTCAGGAAGCTAAAGCGAGAGATGCGCAGTTAATTGGGGTGACTCCTGAAAGTACGGACGCCGATGTGTTTGATAATGTGTTGGCGGTGCCTGCGGTGGATGAGTTGTTGTCGCCGATGTTGACTGTTATTCCTTTGCAGTTGTTAGCTTATCATATTGCGGCTCATCGTGGTTTGGATGTGGATCAGCCAAGGAATTTGGCGAAGTCGGTGACGGTGGAGTAGGGTTTTTTCAGTGAACAGTTATTAGTTATCAGTTATCAGTATTTTCTGTTGAAATACTTGGATATTGCAAAGTAAGGACGTTTAGATGCAACGTCCCTACTTTGCTCTGCTGGAATGGAAATCCTAATTAATAGAAAATTTCAATTAATATTATTAATGCTATTTCCATGAAAGATATTTCTAGCTAATTAAAACCGCCATTAATGGAAAATTTCCATTAATCAGTTATCAGTTATCAGTATTTTCTGTTGAAATACTTGGATATTGCAGAGTAGGGAGGTTGTATCTAACGTCCCTACTTTGCTCTGCTCCTAATTAATAGAAAATTTCTATCTATTAGTGTTATTAATGCTATTTCCATGAAAGATATTTCTAGCTAATGAAAACTGCCATTAATAGAAATTTTCTATTGATTTCCATGGAAAATATTTCTATTATGCAACACTTGATAGCCGTTTTTGAACTATTGCAGTTATCAGTTTGATTTCCTCTGGGGAACAAAACTGTTTAACATAGTTAGGCAATTTCTGTATTACATAGGTTGTGTATAGCCACCACCGAAACTTTGGAAGTAACTCATCTGGATAAATGTTAGCACCAACAACTCTACCATCTGGATAGTAATGGGGATATGTTGGAAAATCTGTATTAATACCTTGTAAACGTAACCACTTACACCAACACAAACCTACGGAAATATCTGGCACTTTTCTATCAGGAAAAATGTATCCACCTGCTTCTAAATCTCGCATCAGATAGCCAAGTTCAGAAAAAATGCAGAAATAACCGAGTGGTATTCTTGTCTCTTGCTCAAAAAACTTTAACCTTTCCCACCACAGGGGTTGATGTTGTGGTGATGTTGATTTGCCAGCAGTATTGCTGACTATCAACCTTGTTTTTTTCTGATTCATAGTCTATAATTAAGGTGATATGAACAGATACAAAGACTTTGATGAGCAATTGTATCTGTTACTTGTTTACACGATCTAGTAGATGCTCCAACATCTACTAGGTCTTTTTTATTTATACATTAGAATACCTCAAAATGTCAATGGTATTTTTA
>NZ_LGSU01001467.1 GCF_002260545.1 Hydrocoleum sp. CS-953
AGAGAAACAATGAATTTATTTTCCTTTTATTCAATCCTATCCGTTTTAGGGAGAGGTAATTATCAATTATCAATTATCAATTATTGAACTTATGTAAGGTTTTTCCTTTTCTTCTTCCTTCTCTCCTAACCGATGCTACCGGACATGATATTAAGCAGATTTGATATTATATCATGTCCGTTGGTATCGGAGCGTGTAAAAGTTGGGGAAAGAGCTAGCATTAGCAAGGTTTTTCCTTCTTCCTTCTTCTTTCTTCCTTCTTCTTTCTTCCTTCTTCCTTCTTCCTTACCTTCCCTATACAAGACCGATGCTACCGGACATGATATTAAATATCACTTTTGACTTTTGACTTTTAACTTTTGACTTCCGTGAAGTGAAACAGTATGAGAATGTTGCATAATTAAACTGACTTAAATTCAATTTTAACTACTCCAAGGAGACAAAAAATGGAAGCTCAACAATATGAATTCGATCAATCTCAAAACGAACTAATTCTCGACTTATCCAATAAAATGCGCTTTGTCAGTTACTTTCTAATTGCTGGAGGAGTTCTTTCCGGAATCATTGGTTTATTGGATTTAAATGCAGGTGTTGTCATTCCAGCAGTTGTTGATATACTTATTGGTGTTTGGACTTTAAAAGCTGCTTCTTCTTTTAAACTTATTGTTGATACTCAAGGAAACGATATTGTTAACCTCATGGGAGCATTAGGCGAACTCCGAAAATTATACCGACTACAATATTGGTTATTAATTATTACCTTAGTTTTTCTAGCGATCGCTCTTGTTATAGGTATTGTTGCAGTTATTGTAGCATCTAGCAGATAGGTTAGGATATTTATCAATGCTTAAACTGGCAATGGAAGTGTTATCAGAAACCGGGTTTATGGGAGAGAGATTTCAGCAAGCGTAGGGCACTTCATATAAACCCGGTTTCTCGTTTCTCTGCTTTATTTATACCGACACTGCCGGGTTTGATATAATATCATGTCCGGTTGAATAGTTAGAATTAAAGCTCGTATAATTGCTATAGCCCTCGAAATATCTACCTTCGGGCTAAACCCCAACTACAAACAAAAGCTTTTTTTATCACTAATTATTCGGACATGATATGACTTATGACTTCAGCTAAAAAAATCCCCTACTATAAAAATCTATAGCAGGGGAAACAATATTAATTCAAACGGAATGCTCCGCAAACAGCTATTAGCCTTTAGAGGTAGGTTTTAAATCATCTTCTAAACATTTACTGCTGAGTGCTGAGTGCTGATTGCTGATTGCTAATTGTTAACTGCGATCTGTTACAGCTACTGGTTCAAAACTAGGTACAACCAAATCCTCATTCTGCTTAGTCAACTGATTATACAACCTTTCAGTATTCGGGAAGTTAGCAGCAGGAAGAGTTGGGAAACGACGATAAGGAACAGTATCCTCACCAAACATCTCACTGTATTCAACACTATTTACCATAGCGCCGATAAAACCCTTAATACCTGAAGTCGCTAAAATCTGATTATACTTCCGAATCTCAACTTGATTGAGAGGAGCGCGACCTAAGAAATGCTTAGTACCAAGTTCAATCACCTTAGTATTAGGATAAGGTGTGTAGAACTCCTTAATATAAAGTTGAGAACAACCTAATCCCTCAATGAACTCCTTGAGATTAATTTCATTATTCCCTAACTTACTTTCCAGAGAAGAGAACTCAGTCCTAACTATATAAGCATCGATATCCCGCTCAAAAATCTGACGGTAAGCAGCAGCAATAACCATTTTNAGAACAACCTAATCCCTCAATGAACTCCTTGAGATTAATTTCATTATTCCCTAACTTACTTTCCAGAGAAGAGAACTCAGTCCTAACTATATAAGCATCGATATCCCGCTCAAAAATCTGACGGTAAGCAGCAGCAATAACCATTTTCAACTGTTGCTGATCTTCGGTACTTGTTAACTTAAATACCTTAGACTGCTCCCGTTGCTTGTTAACACCTTGAATAACTCGAACCTCAACATCAGGTTCGCTGCGAACTTCCCCAGGAGTTCCCAACTCAACAAATCTTGGTGTTGTTTCTGTCTCAACTTGCAGATTTTTGTCACCAATACTGCCTACCCTTGTATTTCGTAAAGATAAACCAGCAGGAGTTAAGTAGCGTTCGTAAGGAATAGTATCTTCCCCAAAAGCTTCGTTATATTCTTTACCATCAATAATGGCATCAACTAGAGCATAAAAACCCTTCTTAGCACAAATATCAAAGTAAGAATTAATTTCCTTACGACCATAAGTCGGACGACCTAACAACCGCCGATGAATATACTCAACCGCCTTACATACATACAAGGAAGTCCAATACATATTTCTGAAAGTGTCAGACTTCGCCAGAGCGCGAATAAACTCGCGAAGAGTGATATCACCATTTTCCAGTCTGTTCTCAGCACTTTTCAGACGTTGACCATCGTAAACATCCCGACCAAATACCTGACGATAAGCAGCAGCGATAATCTTTTGAGTAGAAACTTCAGAATACTTAATGCTAGCACCGTTACTACCACCAGAGTTACTGAAACCACTACTAACATAACCACTAGGTAGTTGATCCAACTTGAATACCTTCGGACCTAGAGAACCAGGATTTTGAGCTACTGCACCAGGGTTACTAATTTGGTTATCAATACCAGCGCCCTGACGAATTAAAATCCGACGAGTATCTTTACCGAAAGGTGCAGGACGATTTTTGGGGTTGCGAGTTTCTTTCGGGAATATTGCCCCAAACTGAATTTCTAATGGGTCGTTACCAGTACCATAAACGTGCTGATCTGGCAACGGTTGATTATAGTCAGCAAATAAAGTAACAAACTGAGGTACCTTCCGGAAAGGGGCACTATAGTTAAATAAGTCAAGTTGTACTCCCCAGTTACGACATTCCTGAGCCTCTTGACCTAAACCACGCAAATATGGTACAGTCTCTTCCCCAAAATAATCGGAGTATTCTTGAGAGTCCACCATAGCATCTACTAAAGCGGACAAACCACCTTTAGTAACAATGTCAAAATATTTTCTAAACNGAGGTACCTTCCGGAAAGGGGCACTATAGTTAAATAAGTCAAGTTGTACTCCCCAGTTACGACATTCCTGAGCCTCTTGACCTAAACCACGCAAATATGGTACAGTCTCTTCCCCAAAATAATCGGAGTATTCTTGAGAGTCCACCATAGCATCTACTAAAGCGGACAAACCACCTTTAGTAACAATGTCAAAATATTTTCTAAACTCTTCTGGTGAACTTAAACCACGGCCCAAGAAGTGACGAGTAGCCAGTTCCACTACACGGCTATTAACAAATCCTTCATAGAACTCTTTCCGGTACAGAGGAGATTTGCCCAAACGACGAATAAACTCCTTCATAGAGATTTCGCAGTTTTTGGCCTGAGATTCCAGGTAGGAAATATTCAAGCGATAAGCTCGGGTAATGTCCCGTTCAAATACCTGGCGATAAGCTGCTTTAATGACATCCTGTTTTTCAAAGTTAGACAAACCAGGCTTCATTACAAACTTTTGTCGTCTTTCGGCAGCATTGAAGTAAATTTGTGGTAATTCTAGACCTTGCTGATCTGAACTCTGACCCTGGCGTTGCTTATTAGAAGGTGTTGCCCCACGAAACTCCGTTAAAAGTACATCAAAGTATTGGGCAACGATGTCCTTAGCTTCCTGGTCTTGAAAATATCTAATCGAAGCTTGTCGCATCTGTTGGATAGCCACAATAGTAGCTGCACTAGAACAAGCATTCTCAATAATTTCTCTTAAACCACGAACGTTCACTGAAATAATGTTAGGGTCTCCGGCCACAATAGCATAAGTAATGTACCGTAAGAACCAGGATAAGTCCCGCAAAGATTTAGTCATATTAGCGGGGCCATACTTAGACACAGGAATTGGTCGGAAACCAGCAGGTATGGGGCCAGCACTACTTCCACCTATATTAGTAAACAGGTTGCGTAAACCTTGAAGTGGGTTACTTCCACCCTTTTTCTCCACATAAGTAACAGTACCCAGTTTCATACCTTCAGAAACTGAAGTTGTTGTCGCAGCAACAGCACTCATGGCCATTGGTGTTTCATCAGGCTTTTCCAAGAAAGCCATAGGAGAACCACCAGTAAAAATAGTATTGGCGGCAACAGAAACAATTCTTTCTGAATTATTGGTCAATATTTGAGCAATTTCTAAACGTTTGGCTCCCGAACTAAAAAATGTTGCCAGTTCGTCTAGTTCACCTTTTCCTAGAAAGCGGTCTTGTTGTTCCGCTTGAGAAATAGTTGATGCTGGTACAGTTTGATATAGTTGCGGACGTGCAACTGAACTTCCACCACTTGCTTTGACAGTCATTCTATTTTTGTCGCTCCCTATTTGAAGTTTTTACAGCTTCTATTCAGACTGTTTAATTTGAATTTTTATGATATTTCCAACAGGCTTTCCTTTGAGGAAAAGCACAGTTTTCTTAAGGTAAGCCTGAAGATATTTTCTGCCATCAAAGCTGATATTAAAACCAAATCAATAATTGATCATTTTTTTGGTTTTAATACTTTAGACAGAAAACTTGATTTGTACTCCAGCTTCTGTACTATTCCAGAGTTAATGGGTGATTTAGGGGGTTTTATGTACCTAAATAAGGTTTATGTGTTTCCCACATGCCCCTTTAAACAACACCATATTTGTTTAAGTTCTACAGTTAAAATACTGTAGGTTNTTGATTTGTACTCCAGCTTCTGTACTATTCCAGAGTTAATGGGTGATTTAGGGGGTTTTATGTACCTAAATAAGGTTTATGTGTTTCCCACATGCCCCTTTAAACAACACCATATTTGTTTAAGTTCTACAGTTAAAATACTGTAGGTTAAAATCAAATTTTTGATTTCGATATTAGCATCAGAAACTTAGACCTTGTTTGGGTAAGTATTATGCTAGAGTTGAGTTTTATATTTAGGTATTGCTTCCCCCAAAATGCCTCATTTATTAGTATCATTGTTTTACTATTAAACTTGGGTTTTTGTAACAGTAATTCGATCTAAATATTGACGCTAAAGAAAGTAGGTATTTTGGCTATTTTTACTTTCTAGCTTTTACCGATCTGTTTCAAGGTAAAATGTTTTGGGCTAACTACCTGCTTTTGTTAAAAAACCTTACAGAATTTTATTTTATAGATTTATGGTCATTTATCTTAGAAAAAATAATAAATTTTGTTAAGTAATTGTTGATAATTGGGAGACTAGGCCATTTCAGTTATCACTTAACAGTACCTCTGGCTGTTAGCTCCGCATGACCTAGGAAAGCTAAAGGCTGGAAATACTGAAGTTGATTTTCTCTTGGTCGATTAGATATGGCGTTTAGCTCGCGCACAACTTTCCTGACGGAATACTCTGCAAACGACCGCTTTTTCATTCCCTTAATAAGGTCAGGCTATTGATATTTTTTGGTCAAATCTTGCTCAACTAATTCTTTTAGTTTTTAACTTTTGTGTAGTAACACTAAGTTTTCCCCATATTCTCAACAATCATCTGTATTCCCACACTCAATCTTATTTTTTTTACTCGAATATGAAAGATAAACTTGATATTAGTTCTGCCGTTGAAGGACTCTATGATACTTTTCCATTTCCTCCAGACCCTTTAGTAGATGAAGCACCTCCTGGATACAATTGGCGCTGGAGTTGGCCAGTAGCTTATAGTTTTTGCAGTGGTCAAAAACCGAAAAAACAAGATATTAGAATTTTAGATGCAGGTTGTGGTACAGGTTCTAGTACAGATTATTTGGTTCACCTCAACCCTCAAGCATCTGTAGTCGGAATAGATTTAAGTAGTGGTGCTTTACGGGTGGCAAAGGAAAGGTGTAACCGTTCGGGAGCTTCGCAAGTCGAATTTCATCATCTCAGCATATATGATGTGGGCAAATTAGAGGGAGAGTTTGACTTTATTAATTGTGTGGGGGTACTGCACCATTTACCCGATCCAATTCGAGGTATACAAAATCTAGCTTTGAAGTTAGCCCCTGGTGGAATTATGCACATCTTTGTTTATGCAGAGTTGGGGCGCTGGGAAATTAGTTTGATGCAGCAGGCGATCGCTATCCTTCAAGGTAATGAACGTGGCAACTACAAAGATGGAGTGAAAATCGGACGTCAACTTTTTGCTTCTCTACCAGAAAATAATCGTCTTGTCAAATATGAACAGGAAAGATGGGCTTTTGAAAATAAACGAGATGAGTGCTTTGCAGATATGTATGTCCATCCCCAGGAGATTGACTATAATATTGATACCCTTTTTGAATTAATACAAGCATCTGGTTTAGAGTTTCTCGGATTTTCCAATTCGGAATATTGGGATATTAAACGACTTCTAGGAAAATCTCCTGAATTGATAGAAAGAGCAATTGACTTAAATGACCAGGAACTTTATCGTTTGATTGAGTTATTAGACCCTCAAATTAGCCATTACGAGTTTTTCTTGGGGAGACCACCTCTACAGAAGGTTGATTGGTCTAACGATCAGTTTCTCAGTGCAGCAATACCTGAATTAAGTCCTTGTATCCAGGGATGGCCGAGCGAAAATATATTTGATGGTGACTATAAATTGGTAAATTTGTCAAGGGAAGAATATGAATTTTTGCAAGCTTGTGATAATGGGACAAACAGCCAATCTCAAGTAACAGTAGGAGAAATACTAACAAATGTGCCAGTAGGACTAGAAACTGTGCGATCGCTTCAATCCAAACTTTTAATTTTACTCACTCCTAGCTAGTAGGGGGGATGGCCACTCGATCCTACATTCTTATACTGTGACTANTGGTAAATTTGTCAAGGGAAGAATATGAATTTTTGCAAGCTTGTGATAATGGGACAAACAGCCAATCTCAAGTAACAGTAGGAGAAATACTAACAAATGTGCCAGTAGGACTAGAAACTGTGCGATCGCTTCAATCCAAACTTTTAATTTTACTCACTCCTAGCTAGTAGGGGGGATGGCCACTCGATCCTACATTCTTATACTGTGACTAAATTTCAGATTATCGTAGGGGTTTAGTCTCCAAACCCAAGCAGCAAGCGATTTGGAGACCAAACCCCTACAGTTTTTTCTCACAAATCATTTCATATTGCTATATCTATTAGGTATGCTTGCTCCAACATGATATGATGACTCTTGGCATATAAAAAAAGCCTACCACTTGTGATTAGTATCTAATTTTTGTGAATACATCTGATACATCACCAGAAACCATAACTGTTGAAAGTAATACTTCAGAAGTAGGTACTGTATCAGCAGAACCAGATCCTTCAATACAAGAGTATTACAAACTGCAACAGGAATTATATGTAATCACCTTGACAATTACAGGTATAATATTTATCTTTGTCTGGGTTTTTTACTCCCTAAACATAGCTCTAAATTATTTGATAGGAGCAACTACAAGTGTGGTTTACTTAAGAATGTTGGCTAAAGATGTTGAGCGTATTGGCAGAGAAAAAGGAGGTCTAAGTAAAACAAGACTAGCTATATTTGTTGGGTTGATTATAGTAGCAACTCAGTTAAATGAGCTAAAAATTTTACCGATTTTCCTAGGATTTCTGACTTACAAAGCAGCCCTAATCATATATGTACTGCGAACATCGCTGATGCCTAATTCATAAGTATATTAAAAAAGCGGTCAGCAGTCAGCAAGATTATTTTTTGAAAGTTTAGAAGGCTATTTAAACCCATGCTAAACAATCCTACTTATTTGGAAGTAGGGTATTTTAATCGTAGGGGCGAATGGCCATTCGCCCCTACAAGCTGACATCTGTTTGCGGAGCATTCCGGAACGGAAATGCAAAAAGCTGATAGCTAGTTAATTCACACCTTGACATAAATCGGGAAGCCTGAGAACCAAAATGCTAGATGTTTTAAACACTATTAACTTTTTACCTCTGGCTGAGTTGGAAGTTGGCCAGCATTTTTACTGGGAACTAGGTAGTCTCAAAATACATGGGCAAATTTTACTCACATCTTGGTTTGTGATTGCCCTGATACTTTTGGCTGCTTTGCTAGGCTCACTTAATGTGCAGCGAATTCCTAGTGGGATGCAAAATTTCATGGAGTCTGTCCTGGAATTTATCCGCAGTCTAACAAAAGACCAGATTGGTGAAAAAGATTATCGCCCTTGGGTACCATTTGTTGGTACGTTGTTCTTGTTTATATTTGTGTCAAATTGGTCAGGAGCGTTAGTCCCTTGGAAAGTAATAGAACTACCTGCAGGAGAACTAGCTGCCCCTACAAGTGACATTAATACAACAGTGGCATTGGCACTACTGACTTCCATAGCATATTTTTATGCAGGTATCAGTAAAAAAGGCTTAGGATATTTTGCTGGTTATGCCGAACCAGTACCTTTTATGGTCCCATTTAAGATCATAGAAGATTTTACCAAGCCTCTATCCCTAAGCTTCCGTTTATTTGGTAATATCCTCGCAGATGAATTGGTAGTAGGAGTGCTAGTTCTGCTAGTACCTCTGTTTATTCCTTTACCACTGATGGTTTTGGGTCTATTCTTAAGTGCTATTCAGGCACTAATTTTTGCAACCCTAGCTGCTAACTACATCGGAGAAGCTTTAGAAGAACACGGCGAACATCACGATTAAGAGAATAAGTAGGCAGTAGAAAAAAAACTTGCTCAAAAAAAACTCAAAATCTGGTATTCTAAGCTGTTAGTGGGATAAAAAGTTACCAGATTCACTATAGATAGAAGATGGTAGAGTAAAAAGTCCCCACAAAAAGAAGAATCCAGGGTGTCAGAACCCCTGGAGATGTCAAAAGTAAAATTCAGAGTTGATGAGTGATGTGAGATAAAAGCAAGAAATTTGAACTGGTTCAGTTTCAGACTCCACTTCAATCATCACATCAATTCNCTGTTAGTGGGATAAAAAGTTACCAGATTCACTATAGATAGAAGATGGTAGAGTAAAAAGTCCCCACAAAAAGAAGAATCCAGGGTGTCAGAACCCCTGGAGATGTCAAAAGTAAAATTCAGAGTTGATGAGTGATGTGAGATAAAAGCAAGAAATTTGAACTGGTTCAGTTTCAGACTCCACTTCAATCATCACATCAATTCATCTAGAACGAGTGACCATTTTGTAGTTGATTGCACTACAGTGTAATCAATATATTTCTAATCGTCAAGTTTGTACTTTAAGTTAAACAAAGGAAAGAGAATTATTATGGATCCATTGATTGCTGCTGCTTCCGTTGTTGCTGCTGCTTTAGCTGTAGGTTTAGGTGCTATTGGTCCTGGAATTGGTCAAGGAAATGCAGCAGGTCAAGCTGTAGAAGGTATTGCTCGTCAGCCAGAAGCAGAAGGAAAAATTCGAGGCACATTACTGTTGAGCTTGGCATTTATGGAAGCTTTAACAATTTACGGTCTAGTGGTATCACTGGTGTTGCTATTTGCTAACCCATTTGCATAAAACCCCTGATTTATAGAAAGTAGGGATTTTAGATTTTTGATTTTGGAGATCGAAAATCTAAAATCTTTAAATCAAAAACTATGGGAACCACCAAAGATTAGAGAAAATGATAAATTGGACAATTTTACTAGCTGTTGAGGAAGTAGCAGAAAAGGGTGGTTTGTTTGACATCAACGCAACTCTACCCTTGATGGCAATTCAATTTCTACTTCTGGCTTTTGTCTTGGACAAAATTTTTTATAAGCCTCTGGGTAAAGCTATAGATTCTCGTGCAGATTATATTCGCGACAATCAACTACAAGCAGAAGAACGTTTGGCCAAGGCTAAACAATTAGCCGAACAATACGAGCAAGAGTTAGCAGAAAGCCGTAAAAAATCTCAGGCGGTTATTGTTGCAGCTCAAGCAGAAGCTCAGAAAATAGCAGCCACAAAAGTTGCTGAAGCTCAACAGGAAGCACAAGCAAAAAGAGAACAGGCAGCTCAAGAAATAGAGCGGGAAAAGCAAACAGCTATGGAACAGTTAGAACAACAGGTAGACTCTCTGAGTCGCCAAATTCTAGAAAAACTATTAGGACCAGAATTGGTCAGATAGCAAAATTTAGAATTCAGAATTTAACAATAATGTTCTAACCTTTGCTTCGACTGCTATAACTAAGCTCAACATCGAACAAGATAATTAAAGGCTTTTCATNGGAAAAGCAAACAGCTATGGAACAGTTAGAACAACAGGTAGACTCTCTGAGTCGCCAAATTCTAGAAAAACTATTAGGACCAGAATTGGTCAGATAGCAAAATTTAGAATTCAGAATTTAACAATAATGTTCTAACCTTTGCTTCGACTGCTATAACTAAGCTCAACATCGAACAAGATAATTAAAGGCTTTTCATTAATTGATAATGGATAATGAATAATGGATAATTATTTTTGTTTAACTTTCGCTCCGCGACATGAAAAGCGTTTCGGCAGTCGCCGAAATGAATACGCAGCATTGCGGACCGAAAGCTTTGCGGAACGCTTTCCATAATTATCAATTATCAATTATTCATTGAAAAGGAGAGGCAATAAAGCCCGATTGATTAATTATCAATTATCAATTATCAATTATCAATTATCCATTGGTAATGGCTGACTATCAAAGAATATCATGTTAAATGTTTTATGGCTAGCTACAGAAGCTAGTGCAGAAGAAGGTTTTGGTCTAAACTTTGATCTTTTAGACACAAACCTGATTAATTTAGGGATTCTAATTGCAGTTCTGCTGTATTTTGCGCCAGGTTTCATTGGGAAAATTCTTAGTGAAAGACGCGCTACTATTGAACAGGCAATCAAAGAAGCAGAACAGCGTCAACAACAAGCAGCAGCAGCATTAGCAGAACAACAACAAAATTTGACCCAAGCTCAAGCAGAAGCAGAAAAAATTCTAGCAACTGCGGAAACAAGGGCGCAGGAAGTCAAAGAAAGAATTGCACTGCAGGCCGAACAAGATATTGAGCGGATGAAAGCTACTGCTAACCAAGAAATGGATACTGAAAAAGATAAGGCAATTGCTCAACTGCGCTCAATTGTGGCATCTAAAGCATTAGCACAAGTAGAATCTCGACTCAAAGAAACTTTAGATGAGAATGCCCAGCAACAATTAATAGATCGTAGCATGGGCCTACTAGGAGGTCAATTATGAGTATAATTGCTGGTGAAATTGTAGAACCCTACGCAGCAGCTCTAATGTCCTTGGCTAAATCAAAAGAGCTGACTGAGAGGTTTGCTGAAGATGTGCGTGGCCTGATTAATATCATGGATGAATCCCCAGAATTGAAGCAATTTATGGGAAATCCAGTTATTAAGCCAGAGGACAAAAAAGCAGTGGTACAACGCATGGTGGGAGAACAAGTAGATCCCTTTATGCGTAATTTTTTAATGCTGCTAATTGATAGAGGTCGGATTATTTTTCTAGAACAGATTGGAAAACAATACTTAGCATTATTGCGGGAACTGAATCAAACTGTTTTAGCAGAAGTTACCTCGACAGTAGAATTAAACGAAGACCAAAAAAATACAGTCCGCGAACGAGTCAAATCAATGACTGGTGCAAGGGAAGTAGAAATCGAAACTAAGATCGACCCTAGTCTACTGGGTGGTGTCATTATCAAAATAGGTTCTCAGATAATTGACTCTAGTTTGCAAGGCCAACTGCGTCGAATTGGCGTTAGCCTCAAGGCAGTATAGCAGGGAGCAGGGAGCAGGGAACAGGGAATAGGGAACAGGGAACAGGGAACAGGGGATAAGTTGGAAAAACATTTCTAAGATTTGTCGTCCGCATAAGTCCTAACTAATTCTTTCTTAGCTATAGCAGTCCAAAGTTAAATTATTGCTGTGACTATATTTGAGAGTTTGAGGAATTTCCCGACTGCCCTGGCAACTGCTATATAAGACTCGCTCAATTTTTGTAAAACAACTTGACAACAGAAAAAGAAAATGGTAGCAATTAGACCTGACGAAATTAGCCAAATTATTCGCGACCAAATAGAACAGTATGACCAAGACGTAAAGGTATCTAATGTTGGTACTGTTCTCCAAGTGGGTGATGGTATTGCCCGTATTTATGGGCTAGACAAAGTAATGGCCGGAGAACTGGTAGAGTTCGCAGATGGTACTATAGGTATTGCCCAAAACCTAGAAGAAGACAACGTAGGTGCGGTATTAATGGGTGAGGGNCCAAATTATTCGCGACCAAATAGAACAGTATGACCAAGACGTAAAGGTATCTAATGTTGGTACTGTTCTCCAAGTGGGTGATGGTATTGCCCGTATTTATGGGCTAGACAAAGTAATGGCCGGAGAACTGGTAGAGTTCGCAGATGGTACTATAGGTATTGCCCAAAACCTAGAAGAAGACAACGTAGGTGCGGTATTAATGGGTGAGGGCAGAGAAATCCAAGAAGGATCTGCTGTAACCGCTACAGGTAGAATTGCCCAGGTGCCAGTAGGAGATGCGTTGATTGGTCGGGTGGTTGATGGCCTCGGTCGTGCAATTGACGGTAAAGGAGATATTCAAACCACTGACAGTCGCTTGTTGGAATCTCCAGCTCCAGGAATTATCGATCGCCGTTCTGTTCACGAACCTATGCAAACAGGTATTACTGCGATTGACTCTATGATTCCTATTGGTAGAGGTCAGCGGGAATTAATCATTGGTGACAGACAAACAGGTAAAACAGCGATCGCCATCGATACTATTATTAACCAAAAAGGCGAAGATGTTGTTTGTGTATATGTAGCTATTGGTCAAAAAGCTTCTACAGTAGCTCAGGTAGTAGGTACTCTGGAAGAAAAAGGCGCACTAGATTATACAGTTGTAGTAGCTGCTAACGCTAGTGACCCTGCAACTCTGCAATACTTGGCTCCTTACACTGGTGCGACTATTGCCGAATACTTCATGTACAAAGGCAAAGCAACTCTGGTAATCTACGATGACCTTTCTAAGCAAGCTCAAGCTTATCGTCAGGTATCCTTACTATTACGTCGTCCACCAGGTCGGGAAGCATATCCAGGAGACGTATTTTATCTCCACTCTCGTCTCCTAGAAAGAGCTGCTAAACTGAGTGACAAACTCGGTGCAGGTAGTATGACTGCTCTACCAATTATTGAAACTCAAGCAGGTGACGTTTCAGCTTACATTCCTACTAACGTAATTTCTATTACTGACGGTCAAATCTTCTTATCTAGTGACCTATTCAACTCAGGTTTCCGCCCAGCGGTGAATGCTGGTGTTTCTGTATCCAGGGTGGGTTCTGCGGCTCAAACTAAAGCAATTAAAAAGGTTGCTGGTAAAATTAAGTTAGAGCTAGCTCAGTTTGCTGAATTAGAAGCATTCTCCCAGTTTGCGTCTGACCTGGATAAAGCTACTCAAAATCAACTGGCACGGGGTCAACGTTTACGGGAAATTTTGAAGCAACCTCAAAACTCACCTCGGTCACTTTCTGAACAGGTAGTAGCAATTTATTCTGGTATTAATGGTTACTTGGATGATATTCCTCTGGAGAAAGTAGCTAAGTTTATTGCTGGTTTACTAGATTACTTTAACAATAGTAAGCCTAAGTTCGGTGAAATAATTAGCACTGAAAAGGTACTTACCGATGAAGCACAAGCTCTGTTAAAAGAGGGTATCACTGAGTATAAGCAAACATTCTTGGTATCAGCTTAGTAGATTAGTTGCTCCTCGGTGATAGATAGTTAGTGGTTAGTTGTTAATGGTAAACAACAATTAACCACTATTATTAGTTAGATAAATTGACTAACTAAATGCTGAAAAAATTAGTGGCGTGACACACCTAAAATGTTGCAATAGTAGGGGCGGGTTTCCACGTTAAATTAATGAGTCTTCACATTTGATTGGATAAACCCGCCCCGAATTATCTAATACACCATTTTACCTGTGTCGGTCTACTAGATTAAATACAGAGTTTTTAAGAAAGTTGAATCTAGTTGACCCACAAGAAAAAGTCAAGGCTTTTCCTTCTTCCTTCTTCCTTCTTCACTTATTCAAAAACAATGCCTAATTTAAAAGCTATTCGCGATCGCATCAAATCGATCAAAAACACAAAAAAAATTACAGAAGCAATGCGTCTAGTGGCAGCAGCTAAAGTGCGTCGTGCCCAAGAACAAGTAATTGCTACAAGACCTTTTGCCGATCGCCTTGCTCAAGTTTTATATGGACTTGCCGAACGTTTACAGTTTGAAAGTTTAGACCTACCCCTACTCCAACAAAGGGAAATTAAAACAGTTGGGTTATTAGTCATTTCTGGAAATCGTGGTCTGTGTGGTAGTTATAATACGAGTATTATTAAGCGTGCAGAAACTAGGGCGCGTGAACTCACAGAACAAGGAATTGATTATAAATATATATTGGTAGGGCGCAAAGCCATTCAATATTTCCAACGTAGAGAAGTTCCGATTTTAAATACTTATGATAACCCTGAAAAAATCCCAACTGCTGAGAACGCTTCAGCACTGAGCGATGAAATGCTTGCTGATTTTCTCTCAGGTTCAATAGATAGGGTAGAGTTAGTTTATACTAAGTTTATCTCACTAATTAGTTCTAAACCTGTAGTTCAAACTATCTTACCTCTCGATCCTCAAGGTTTGGAAGTTCAGGATGATGAAATCTTCCGTTTGACTACTAAAGGTGGTGAGTTTGAAGTATCACGAGAAAAGGTTGCTGTACCTACTAANTTGCTGATTTTCTCTCAGGTTCAATAGATAGGGTAGAGTTAGTTTATACTAAGTTTATCTCACTAATTAGTTCTAAACCTGTAGTTCAAACTATCTTACCTCTCGATCCTCAAGGTTTGGAAGTTCAGGATGATGAAATCTTCCGTTTGACTACTAAAGGTGGTGAGTTTGAAGTATCACGAGAAAAGGTTGCTGTACCTACTAAGAGTCTCCCCCGCGACATGATTTTTGAGCAACAGCCAACTCAAATTTTAGAGGCTCTGTTACCATTATTCTTGACTAACCAGTTATTGAGAGCGTGGCAAGAGTCATCTGCTAGTGAGTTAGCATCTCGGATGACTGCGATGAGTAATGCTAGTGATAATGCTAGTGAATTGGCTGGTACATTAACTCTTTCTTATAATAAGGCTCGGCAAGCTGCTATTACTCAAGAATTGCTTGAGGTTGTAGGTGGTGCTAATGCTCTGTAGTAATAGCGTTTCACGGAAGTCAAAAGTCAAAAGTCAAAAGTAAGATTTTATCGGATCAAAATTTTGACTATACAGTAACTTCAGGAAATAATTTCACATCTAAAGTTTGAATCTATTTGTGACGTCCTTAAAGTAAATTGCTGTAACTCAGTTATCAGTTGTCAAAGAATCTTTGTCTTTGTCTGAGATAGTATTTATGTGCTAAACGACTTTTGAAAATTCTATTGTGAATACGTCTGGGATGACTCAGGCGTATTTTTTCCATTTTTTCTTATAGCAGGGAATAGGGAATAGGGAACAGCGGTGCGACCCCGCGACGACAAAAGTCGCAAGCGGTCAGACCCCGCGTCGCCGACAGCTCGCTTGCGGAATGCTGACCAAGAGAGGGAATAGTTGGAAAAATATTTCCGCATTCAATCTCCCCCACTCCCCTACTC
>NZ_LGSU01001468.1 GCF_002260545.1 Hydrocoleum sp. CS-953
TGAAACACCATTTTTAATTAACCAGATATTATCATAATGGTGCGTTAGGACGGATTTTAAATACCTTTGGCAGCGAGTAATTAATGCCGTCTAACGCACCCTACATAAGAATTAATTCACACAACTAATAATTCTCTATTCTATTCTATTTAATGTTTACCGAATTATTAATTATTAATAATTAAATAATTCTGGTTTAAAGCCTCCCCTTTTAAAGGGAAAAAAAGTGCTAGGATATTTCCTGATATTCAATTCCGTAACGGTTTTAACCAGAGGTAATTATCAATTATCCATTATCAATTATCAATTAATGAACTCTCCCCTACTCAAGAAAGGATAGCAAACATTTATCAAATTAGTATTACATTGTACCAATAAACAAAAATTAACATAAACATAAGCATAACTTAACCCAAAACCTATATAATCCGATTACGATTATGACTGTAAGTAATTTAAGGTTTCTAAATTTATGTCAAATCAAGTCCGCTTTGCCACCTTCAACGCATCCCTCAACCGCAACGAATCAGGTCAATTAATCCAAGACCTTTCAACACCACAAAACGAACAAGCACAAACAATAGCAGAAATTATTCAAAGAGTCAACCCTGATGTTTTATTAGTTAATGAATTTGACTTTGATGCAGAAGGAATAGCTGCCGATCTATTCCGAGATAACTATTTAGAAATAAGTCAAAATGGAGTAGATCCTGTAGAATATCCCTTCGTATATCTTGCCCCTTCAAATACAGGTATTGCTTCTGGTTTTGACCTAGATAATAATGGGGAAATAGTTACAACTCCAGGTGCAAATGGTTATGGAAATGATGCCCTTGGTTTTGGCAATTTTCCCGGTCAATTTGCAATGGTTTTATATTCAAAATATCCCATTGTGGAAGAGGAAGTAAGAACTTTCCAAAACTTTCTTTGGCAAGATATGCCAGGTGCATTATTACCAGATAATCTCGAAACACCCCAACCTAATGATTGGTATTCAGCAGAAGAATTAGAAGTATTTCCTCTTTCTTCTAAAAGTCATTGGGATGTGCCGATAGAAGTTAATGGAGAAATAATTCATGTTTTAGCTAGTCATCCTACACCTCCAGTTTTTGATGGAGAGGAAGATAGAAATGGTAGAAGAAATCACGATGAAATTCGGTTTTGGGCAGATTATATTACTCCTGGAGAAGGAGATTATATTTATGATGATGAAGGCAATTTTGGAGGCTTAAATCCTGGTAATTATTTTGTGATTATGGGAGACAAAAATGCCGACCCATTTGATGGTGATAGTTTCAACAATGCCATTGATCAACTATTAGAAAATCCCCTAGTGAATACTTCAGTAATTCCTGATAGTGTAGGGGGAGTTGCTGCTACAAACCGTCAAGGTGGAGAAAGTGCAAATCACTTAGGCGACCCTGCTTTTGATACAGCAGATTTTAATGATGCAACTGGTACTTCTGGCAATTTACGAGTTGATTATGTTTTGCCTTCAGAAAATCAAGAAATAGTTGATGCTGCTGTTTTTTGGCCGACTGAAAATGACACTCTATTTCCATTAGTAGGAGACTTTCCTTTTCCTAGTTCAGACCATCGTTTAGTTTGGGCAGATGTTACTGGTGAAAATCGTAAAACTGTAACTAATATTGAATTTATTGGTGATGTAGAATTTGAGAGTGGATTTGATTTTGCAGGTACAGAAGTAGGCGGTATTTCTGGCATTACTTACGACAAAGTAGAAGGAAGTTATTATGCTATTTCTGATGACCGAAGTGAAAGAAATAATGCCCGCTTTTATACTGTTGATATTGATTTAAGTGATGGTACTCTTGATGATGGAGATGTAGAATTTACAGATTTTACTACTCTGTTAAATGAGGATAGAGTACCATTCCCAGAAAATGGAATTGACCCAGAAGCAATTGCTTTTGATGGTGAGAATTTATTCATATCTTCAGAAGCAATTACTTTTAACGATATCGACCCATTTATTAATCTATTTTCTCTAACAGGGGAACAATTAAATGAGTTAACAATTCCAGATAAATTTTTGGCGAATGAAGATGGTACTCAAGGCATCAGAGATAACCTTGGTTTAGAAAGTTTAACAATTACTCCTAATCAACGTTTTCTGTACACAGCAACCGAAAATACTTTACTGCAAGATGGTTCAACTTCTACCCTAGAAAATGAGGGTACTTCTAGGATTATTAAATACGATTTAGAAACCGGAGAAGTTGTCAAAGAATTTCTCTATTTTGTTGACCCTATTATTGATGCTCCAGTACCAGCAGATGATTTTGCTGTTAATGGTTTAGTTGAATTACTCGCCCTAGATAATACTGACACTTTACTAGCTTTAGAAAGGTCTTTTTCTTCAGGAGTTGGTAATAATATTCGTCTCTATGAAGTTCAGTTACAAAACACAACAAATATCCAAGATTTTGACGGTTTAATTAATCCAAATGACCCCGATGGAGAATTATTTGATGTTGATGCAGTAGCAGAAAAACGACTATTACTAGATTTTGCAGACTTAGGCATTACTTTAGATAATGATGAGGGTATGACATTCGGACCTGTTTTGCCAGATGGGTCTCAATCTTTAGTGGTAGTTAATGATAATAACTTCGGTGCAGATCAAGTTACTCAATTCTTAGGTTTCTCCCTAGATATTGATACTATTCCTGCTGTTCACCCTACAGATGAAACCCCAAATTTAATCAGAACTGCAACTGGTGCTGATGCAGACGACCCAGCAATTTATGTACATCCTAATAACCCCAACCAAAGTTTAGTTATTAGCACATTAAAAGATGCTGGTTTAGCAGTTTATGGTTTAAACGGTCAACTTTTACAAGAAATTTCTCCTGAAACTCCTGGGGATATTCGCTACAACAATGTCGATATTGTTTATGACTTCCAAATACGAGATGAAACAGTTGATTTAGCAGTAGCAACTGACCGCGAAAATGATACTTTAGCAATTTGGAGTATTGACCCTCAAACTCGTCAACTTACTAATATTACTGCTGCCAATCTTAGCAACCCCCCAGCTTCAATTTTTGGTATAGATGATGGGGAAAAAACTGCTTATGGATTAGCAACTTATACTAATCCAAATACTGGGGAAACTTACGCTTATGTTAGTCAGCGAGATGGTAATCAAATTGCTCAATTAGAGTTAACAACTAACCAAAATGGAACAGTCAGTGCCTCAGAAGTTCGTCGTCTAACTGTACCTATTCCAGATGGTGGAGAATTGGATGACGCTCAAGTAGAAGGAATGGTTGTAGACCGAGAATTAGGAATTCTTTATGCTGGTCAAGAAAACTTCGGAATATGGAAATTTGATGCAGAAGCTAATGCTAGTACGGAAAGAACTTTAGTTGATGAAGTTGGTGAAAATATTCAAGCAGATGTAGAAGGTTTAACTATTTATTATGCTGATAATGGTAATGGTTATTTATTAGCTTCTAGTCAGGGAGATAATACTTTTGCTGTCTACGATCGCCAAGGTGATAATGAATTTATTGGTAACTTCTTTATAGGAGATTTTGCCAATATTGATGGAGCAGAAGAATCTGATGGTGCTGATGTAATTAATGTGCCTTTAGGTAACAATTATCCCAACGGTTTATTGGTAGTTCAAGACGGTGCAAATGAACCAGAAGTAGTATTGCAAGATCCAGAAGATGGAGAAATTCAAAACTTCAATACTAACTTTAAATTTATCCCTTGGGAAAATGTTGCTAATGCCTTTGAAGAACCTCTAAAAATTGACCGTTTTAGTTTTAATCCTAGGGAAATATCAGACAGTCTAATTAATGGTATTGCTAGTGGAGATACTACTCAAACTTCAACAGTGTTATGGGCAAATAGTAACACCCCTGGAGAAATAACATTTGAAGTTGCTACAAATTCTGACTTTACTAACATTATTCAAATAGTTAATAGCAACCTGACAGATGCTCCAGCAAAAGTCAATATCGAAGAATTAAACCCCGACACTGAATATTATTATCGAGTCACCGATGCCGCAGGTTCCATAGAAATAGGAGAATTTGAAACTGCTGCCGAATTAGGAAGTATAAACGGTTTAAAATTTGGAGTCGCCGGAGACTGGCGTGGCGAACTTGCTCCCTATCCTGCCATTGCCAATGCTGATGAAGCAGACTTAGACTTCTTCGTTTTACATGGCGACACAATTTTTGCTGATGGTGCTTCGCCAGCAGTACCAAAACCACAAGCAGAAACTATAGAAGAATTTCGGGCAAAACATGAAGAAGTATATAGCGATCGCTTCGGCGAAAATGCCTGGGCAGACCTCCGTGCTACCACATCAATTTTTGCTACGATAGACGACAGTGAAGTTACTGACGAATTCTCCGGTGGTGCCCCTGCAAATACTGACCCCCGCTTCCCAGAAACAACAGGGTTAATTAACGATACTCAACTCTATGAAAATGGTTTACAGGCATTCCAAGAATTTAATCCTTTGCGAGATGAATTTTATGGAGACACAGGAGAAAACCGCACCGCAGGAGAACGACAATTATATCGTTTCAATACTCATGGCAATGATGCCGCCACCTTTGTTTTAGATACTCGTTCCTTCCGCGACCAAGCATTACCAGCAGTTGGTGAAGTAACAGAAGAAGCATTTATAGAAGCTTCCTTTGACTCCAACCGCACAATTTTAGGAGAGGTTCAACTAGAAGACCTGAAAAACGACTTACTCCAGGCAGAAAATGACGGCATTACCTGGAAATTTGTCATGGTGCCGGAACCAATTCAAAATTTAGGAACTGCTGCTGCATCCGACCGTTTTGAAGGTTATGCTGCCGAACGGACAGAAATTCTCAAATTTATCGATGATAATAATATTGATAACGTGGTATTCGTGGCAGCAGACCTTCACGGTACTGTTGTTAACAACATAACTTATCAAGAAGAATTTGGCGGGGAACAAATTCCACTGAATGCTTTTGAAATTACCACTGGTCCAGTTTCCTTTGACCCTCCATTCGGTCCGAGTTTGATTGAAACTGCTGCTGCATTAGACGCCTTGAGTCCTGAACAATTAGCTTTCTATGATAACTTACCAGTTAGAAGCGATCGTGACAGTCAGCTTAATGACAAAGATGATTTTATCAAACAACTCATCAATGATGCCATCTCTCCTCTTGGTTACGATCCCATTGGTCTAAACAATAATTTAGAAATTGCCGAGGGTGCAATTGATGCTACCCTTATTCAGGGTGACTACATTTCCACTCACACTTATGGTTGGACGGAATTTGAAATTGATGCCGAGACTCAACAGTTGCGAGTGGTTACTTATGGTATCGAACCCTATACAGAGGATGAATTATTAGAGAACCCACAAGCAATAATTAACAGTCAGTTAGAGGTAGTGAGTGAATTTGTAGTTAACCCTATTTTGCCAACAGTAGGTATTAACCTGGAACCAGAAATTGTTACTGAAAATGAAGAAGAATACACTCTCACTTTCAATTTAAGTAAACCAGCTCCAACAGGAGGTCTACGGGTAGTTTGGTCAGAGACAGATACTGATAATGCCTTCGGTGATATAGAACTTCCTGAGTTAGAAAATGCTTCTAACCTAGAAGAATTAGATCCCGTTGGCGATGAACTCCCACGCTCCGCAATTACTATTGATGCAGGAGCAACTACCGCGACTGTTACTTGGACAACTATTCCCGATGATGAAGTCGAGGATGATGAAACCACAACTATTGAATTGATAGCAGAAAAAGGTTATGTTGTTGACGAAGAAAATCAAGTTGCTGAGGTTACTATTGTTGATACAACTCCTCAAGAAATTATTGGTACTCCTAACGATGACCGTCTGAGAGGGAACTTCGGAAATGATAGGATCGTAGCTCTAGCTGGAGATGATACTCTCAATGGTCGGGATGGCAATGATGTCATTATTGGTAGTCGTGGTAATGACTCTCTCTATGGGAAAAATGGCGATGATACCTTAGAAGGTCGCCAAGGTTTCGACCATCTATTCGGTGGAGAAGGCAACGATGAAATGAATGGTGGTCAAGGTCGCGATCGCCTTAATGGTGGTCTGGGAGATGACACCCTATCTGGTGGAGCGAGTATTGATCGTTTCATCTTTGCTACAAATGAGGAATTTGATTCTAACGATCTTGGCATTGATGAAATTACTGATTTTGTTGTCGAGCAAGATAAAATTCTCTTGGATCGAACTACATTTACAGCTATAAACGATATAGAGGTAGATTTTGCTACTGTTACAGGTGCTGCTGCAACTTCTGATGCTGTAATTGTTTACAACACAAGTAACGGTCAGTTATTCTACAACCCCAATGGTAGTGCTGATGGTTTTGGTGATGGCGGTCAGTTTGCAACTTTGAGCAATCAAGCATTGCTTGAAGTTGATGACTTTATTATCAGAGGGTAATTGGAATTCAGAATTTAGTAGGGGCGAATGACCATTCGCCCCTACAATATGACCATTCGCCCCTACAATATGACCATTCGCCCCTACAATATGACCATTCGCCCCTACAATATAGCCATTCGCCCCTACAATGAGGAATTTCCTAACCTTAATGCGTAGTGCTATCATGTTCGGTTGAATAGTTATAATTAAAGCTCGTAGTATTGCTCTAGCCCGCCAGATAGATATTTAATGGGCTAGAGCACTACTACAAACAAAAACTTTTTTTGTTTGAGCTATTGACAAATAAAAAAAAATGATATGATTTAACGTTATTCTTTTTTTATCTTTGAAAACTAACTAAATAATGAGTCAAACTGTAGATAAAATTTCAGGGCAAAAATCTACTGATACTCCCATATCCGAGAAAGTATCGGAGGATGTGATAGGAGGGTTTGCCAATGGGAAATCCCAAGAACTTCTTGTTTCATTTGATAGTGCTGAAATAGATGCACTCGTAGAAACCTTAATACAACAGGGGGAATTTGAGGCAGGTAGCGATGTATATCTGGACTACAAATCTGAATTGCTGACAGAATTAAAAACAGAGGTACTCTCTAGTTTACAAGCAGGGTTTGAAGTCATAGAAGATTATTCACACCTACCAACTTCTTTCATTCGATTTGATTCGGAAGTACCTTTGACGGAACTGTTAGAAAATCCTGATGTTTTACAAGCATCAGTTCCCCAAACATTTCAACCATTGCTACAACAAAGTCTACCCTTAATCAATCAACCGCAAGCAGTAGCAAACGGATTTACTGGAGAAGGTACAGCTGTTGCTGTTTTGGATACAGGGGCAATAACAAATGCTCCAGGATTGGAGGGACGAGTAGTATTTGCCCAAGACTTTGGCCCTGATGATGGTTTTGAAGATGATGACGGTCATGGAACCAATGTTAGTGCTATTGTTGCCGGAGTTGCACCAGGTGCTGATATTTTGGCATTGGATGTTTTTAGAAATCAAAATACTTTTCAAGATAATGATGTTTTTGCGGCAATTGATTGGGTAATTGAGAACAAAGATGAGTACAATATTAAGGCCATGAACCTGAGTCTTGGTCCAGACAATACCAAGATAAAAAATCCAATTCCTGCGAATGATAATGATCCTTGGGCTCAAGCAATTACTAGTGCAAGATTGGCAGGAATTCTTCCTATTTTGGCTTCTGGGAATGACTACTTTACAGATGGACTGGGATTCCCTGCAGGTATCGAAAGTGGAGTATCTGTTGGTGCAGTGTATGACTTCACAGGTACCCTTGAGTTTGTCGATGGCACAATTGAGAACGCAATTATAGATCGAGTAACACCTTTTTCCAACAGTGCCCAATTTCTAGACATATTAGCACCAGGGGACTATATTACTGCTGGAGGTATATCACAAGGTGGCACTTCTCAGGCAGCACCTCATGTTGCAGGTGCAGTTGCTGTCTTGAGTGAAGCCTTCCCAGATGAAACTCCCGACCAAATTCTGCAACGATTGCTCGATAGTGGCACACCAGTTGAAGACCACCGGAATGGAATTACTAAACCCAGACTTGACTTAGCTGCGGCATTAGAACTGGAACCAGATCGAGTCGAAAATGATAACTTCCAAAATAGCAACCCTATTTCCGGTATATCAAGCACCGTCAATGGTACAAACAACAATGCAACTTCTGAGCAAGGAGAACCAGCTAGCGTTTCTGAGGAAGGAGAGAATAATTCTGTATGGTGGAGTTGGACTGCTCCTACTTCTGGGCAAGCAACTGTAGATACTTTCGGCAGTAACTTTGATACTGTATTAGCTGCATATACAGGTGATTCTGTCTCAAACCTGACTGAAATTGCTAGCAACGACGACAGCGCCTCAAACTTCCTCCAAAGTGAAATTGTTTTTGATGCAGCAGAAGGAACCACATACCATTTTGTAGTGGATGGATTTTCTGACGAGACAGGGAATATTGTCCTCAACCTTTTACAAACAACAACAGAGGTAGGAAACGATAACTTCTCAAACAGTTCTCCATTGATTGGTTCTTCTGCTAACGTTGAAGCCTTCAACTTTGATGCTACCACTGAAGATGGAGAACCTCTTCATGCGGAAAATGAGCTTGAAGAAAATGGAGGCAGCTCCGTTTGGTGGAATTGGACAGCACCCACATCTGGTCTAGTCACTATAACAACTAACGGTAGTGATTTCGACACTGTATTAGGAATTTATACAGGTGATTCTGTCTCAGACCTAACTGAAGTTGCCAGTAACGATGATGCTGGTGAGGGATTACAAAGTCTGGTAACTTTTGAAGCTTTTGAGGGCACAAACTATAAAATTGCCGTAGATGGATATTTGGGCGAACAGGGCAATATTGTTCTAGATTTACTCCAGCAAACAACACCCATATCCAACGATAATTTTGCTGACAGTGCTACTCTGACTGGTATTGCTGATACTGCAACTGCGAGTAACGTCAACGCCTCCAAAGAAGCAGGTGAACCTAACCATGCAGAAAACGATGGTGGCAGTTCCATCTGGTGGAATTGGACAGCGCCCGAATCAGGATTAGTGAATATCAATACCTTTAATAGCAATTTTGATACACTTTTGGCAGCTTACACAGGTCCTTCTCTCCAGGAGTTAACCGAAGTTGCCAGCAATGACGACGGTGGATTTGGAACGCAAAGTGAAATCCTGTTTGCAGTAGAAGCTGGAACTAACTATAAAATTGCAGTGGATGGGTTCGATGGTGAAGCAGGAGATGTTGAGTTAGCTTTGTCGTTACAGACGGATCTTCTTGCCAACGATAACTTTGCCAACAGAATTTCTTTAAATGATACTGATATTTTTACAGGCAGGAACGAGGGTGCTACTAGCGAACCAGGAGAACCAGCTCATGCTGGAAACGATGGTGGTGCATCTCTGTGGTGGACTTATACTGCCCCCGACTCTGGTATTGTAACCATTAACACTGATGGTAGCGACTTTGACACCATACTAGCAGCTTACACTGGTTCTACCCTTGCTGAATTAACTGAAGTAGCTAGCAGTGATGATAGTGTAGATTTTGGTCTCCAAAGTGAGATTATCTTTGATGTAGTCGCAGGCGAAACTTACAACATAGCAGTAGATGGGTTTGATGGTGAAGTTGGTAATATTAACCTGGAAGTGTTTCTCTCCACCTTTGCGAATGATATCGACCTATCTAGTCAATTACTGGAAATTACTTCACCAGAAGTTCGCCCTGGTGAGTTGATTGATGTTGACTTTTCTGTAGACAACAATGGTAGTGATGATGCTACTGGATTTGATGTAGACTTTTTCTTATCCGATGCTAATCTTGACCCAGATACTGCTGCAGAGGTTTTGCTAGACTTCTACTTATCTGAGGATGATAATATTGACCTACCCGAAAACTTCCTGCCACTTGATTTTACCTTCATAGAAGATTTGCCTGGGAACAGTAGTACCGACGAGTTTACCCAAACTATTTTGCTGCCTACTTTAGATGAGTTTGATTGGGATGAGGACACAGATTATCAGATTGGTATGGTCATTGACATCTTTGATGGTACCATTGAAACTGACGAATCAAACAATACGATCGCCACAACCATAGAAGAAGTTACTTTCCCACCTCCTGACCCAGACCAGTCTATTCCAGGTACTCCCCAAGCAGATAGGCTCAATGGTGGTACTGGTAACGATACTATTACTGGATTTGCTGGCAATGATACCCTGGTAGGTAATGATGGCAACGACTCAATTATTGGCGGTCGCGGGAATGACTCCCTGTATGGTCAAGATGGTGATGATACTTTAGCAGGTCGTCTTGGTATTGACCGTCTCTTTGGTGGAGATGGCGACGACGAGATGAATGGTGGTCAAGGTCGCGATCGCCTCAATGGTGGTCCCGGAGATGATATCTTAACTGGTGGAGCGAGTATTGACCGTTTCATCTTTGCTACAAATCAGGAATTTGATTCTGATGATATTGGTGTGGATGAAATTACTGATTTTGTTGTCGATCAAGATAAAATTCTCTTGGATCGAACTACATTTACAGCTATTAATGATATAGAGGTAGATTTTGCCACTGTTACTGATAATAATGCTGCTGCAACTTCTGATGCTGTAATTGTCTACAACAGAACTAATGGTGGGTTATTCTACAACCCCAATGGTAGTGCTAATGGTTTTGGTGATGGTGGTCAGTTTGCAACTTTGAGTAATCAAGCATTACTTGAAGTTGATGACTTTATTATCAGAGGGTAATCAGAAGTCATAAGTTAGAAGTTAGAAGTTAAATTCTTACTGTGACTCAACTTGAGAGGCGTGATAATTTCCTAACAGTAATAACGACTGCTATTATATATATCTTGATAAATAAAAAAAGCATGGTTTCCAGGAAATCATGCTTTTTTTCTATAATTTGAGGTCATTAATCTGACAAGCGCTGTATTAGACAAATTCAGGATGTGCTGAAAGGCCAGCAAAAAAATTATATTCTATGCAAAGCCAAAAAAATTAACTCAATTTTCCAAACTTTCTACTGGTGCAGGTTCCCAAACCTCACCATATTTTTCCTTCAACTCTTGCCAAGCTTCCACCTGTCCAGGTTCATACTCTCCTGGTTTTCCCCATTGCAAAAATGCACTCAAAGTCACTTCACTTTCACTATCTAAAAAACGAATTGCGTAAGTAGTAAAATTTCCCCGTTTTGCTTCCCCAGTTTCAAACTTTACCTGTTTAATCAGATCCATATTCAAATGAAACTCAAAAATATCGGTGTGCATATTAGCATATTTACCTTTGGGAAGTTCAGCATAAAATAACTTTTGAATTTTTCCCCTAACTTCCAATACTGCAGCACTACTTGTCACAATTAAACGTAAAGTTCCAAGTTGTTCACAAGCTTCTAAAAAATCTTTCAGGTTAGTAGTCATAATTATAGATAGATATTTATTGTGATTATTTCAGGAATTATTAACCCAAATAAGAAACCGGGTTTATTACTTTCTATTTTTCACTCTCACAAAATTTACTGGATCAACCCGGTTTCTGCCTAACTCCTAATTTATTTTTCATAATCTTCATAAGCAGCAACTATTCTCTGTACTAAAGGATGTCGTACCACATCCGCTTGAGATAGTTCACAAATAGCAATACCTTCAACATTCCGTAGAATCTTCATAGCAACAGATAATCCCGATCTTTGACTCAGAGGTAAATCTGTTTGAGTAATATCTCCTGTCACTACCATTTTTGAACGGAAACCTAAGCGAGTTAATACCATTTTCATCTGAGCAGGAGTAGTATTTTGAGCTTCATCAAGAATCACAAAAGAGTTATTCAGAGTCCGACCTCTCATATAAGCTAAAGGTGCAACTTCAATAACTCCCTTTTCCATCAAAGTATTCACTTTTTCTGGTTCAATTAATTCATAAAGAGCATCATATAAAGGTCGCAAATAGGGATTGATTTTTTGTTGCAAATCTCCTGGTAAAAACCCTAATTTTTCTCCTGCTTCAACAGCAGGTCTAGTTAAAATTAGGCGTTCATATTCGTTGTCTAAAAGCGCTTTTACTGCTAAAATAGCTGCCAAAAACGTTTTACCAGTTCCCGCAGGGCCTACACAAAAAGTCATATCCTTAGTACGAATGGCCTGCACATATTTTCTTTGGCGAAAAGTTTTAGCCCGAATTTCTAGTCCACGGCGGGTTTTGGCCAGAACATCTTGCTGAAGTTGTTCCAGGTCATCTTGACGGTTTGTCTCAATTGCATGGCGAGCAGTAAGAATTTCTACCCCAGTGATAGTTTTGCCATGCTTCCAGAGGCTTTCTAGAGAATATACAATTTTCTGGCATCGCTCAATTTGAGTTGCAGTGCCAGTTATGAATAATTCTTGTCCCCGTAGTACAATATTTGCCCCTGTGTGTTTTGCCAGTAGTTTGATATTTTCTTCCTGATAGCCAGAAAGAGCGATCGCGCTATCTATACTAGGCAATTCTATTTGTAGTGCCTCTGTCATTTCAGTTATCAGTTATCAGTTATCAGTTATCAGTACCTAGCAACTTTTGCCAGAGGCTTGAAATACTGAATTGAAACTTTTTCATTCCCTTGTATAGCGACAGCTCGTGGTGCAGCCAAGGGGAGGCTTGAGACCTGATTTTTTGGTCATGCTAACATATCTGTCTATCTAATCCTCATTCTAGAATTTTTGGCATTAGCTATTCATGGATAATTGATAATTGATCTTTAATCCCCAGAGGTTTCTTAAAAATAGATAATGGATAATTAATATATTGATAATTACAGATAGTTTTCATTATCCATTATCCATTATCCATTATCCATTATTCTTATGTCATTCCATGTCCATTTCTTTTATATCTAATTGGACTTGGAGTTGTACCACGATGACGAGATAGTCTGTGTCTATTTTCAGGGACGCGACTACTTGGTATCGTCCTTCTATTGTATATTCCCTCTTCTCTATTACTTGGATAGTCAGAATGATAAGAGCGTTGTATATCTGGCTGGTCTTCGTATATTTCCAAATGTACAGATTGACCTGCTGTTTGAGCTAATGCTGCTAACACAGTACGAACTGCTTGGATATTACGTCCTCCACGACCATAGACTCGCCCTTTTTCCGGTTCATCAAAAGCTAGACGAATCCAAGCTTTTGCTTGCCGAGGGTTAACTTCACAGTCCACTCGTAAAGACTGTGGTGACTCTAGAAATGGCTCAATTAAAGACCTAACTATTTCAGCATAATCAGGATTCGCTGACTGGCGGTTGTTCCTCAGACTCGCTAATTGTTGCTGTTGCAGTTGACTCACTGTCACTGGTTTCGTTGGTTTCGGTATTGGCAGTTGCTTGGCTCGGTTCAGTATTGGTAATGGCTTCGGTCGGTTCTGCATGGGAAACTGATACGTTTGCTTGGGTGTTAACTCCGATTCTGGATGATTCAAGGACATTGGCTTTTCTCAATATGTCACGCACTGTATCTGTTGGTTGAGCACCTTGTTCAAGGCGTCTTGTAATTGCTGGTACATCTAATCTTGTTTCATCTGTTCTGGGATTATAAAAGCCGAGTTCTTCTAATGGACGGCCATCACGACGGGAGTCACTATTCATTGCTACTATCCGGTAGCTAGTCTCCCGTTTTTTTCCATATCGCTTTAATCGCAGTTTGATCATTTCGAGTGATTATACTCCTGTTTGGAATTATAAGCTATTGTTTCATCGTAACCTAGGCAGCATTTCGATATTTTTTGTCAAATCTACAGTTTTTTACTAGGTATTTTTGACTCTTGCAGTCGGTTCTTTTAAAGCTGCCCAAAGCCCTTTTTCTTTTTCTGCTTCTTTTTCTTCTTACCACTACCCATAATACCTTGCTGGTTACGCCAACCAGGAGGTGTTTTACCTCCTGGCATACCAGGCATTCCCATACCAGGCATTCCCATACCAGGCATTCCAGGCATCCCCATCCCTGGCATTCCGCCTTGGCCCATTTGTTGCATTAGCGATCGCATTCTTTGGAAGTCACTTACCAGTTTACTAACATCTTTTTCAGCATAACCTGAACCACCTGCAATACGTCGTCGTCGGGAAGGAGATTTGGCTAAAAGTTCTGGGTTTTGGCGCTCTTGGCGTGTCATTGAATTAATCATAGACTCACAACGCTTAAGCTGAGTTTCTCCCTGCTGCAACTGATCGTCACTGATTTTATTCATTCCTGGAATTAATTTCATAATTCCTCCCAGGGAACCCATATTCTTCATCAGTCGCGTTTGCTTCAGGAAGTCAGTAAAGTCAAACTTAGCTGAGAGGATTTTCTCTTGCATTTTTTCTGCATCAGCTATGTCAAACTCTTCCTGAGCTTTTTCTACCAGGGTAAGTACATCTCCCATCCCCAAAATCCGAGAAGCCATTCTTTCTGGATAGAAAGGTTGCAGAGCTTCTACTTTTTCTCCGACCCCTACAAATTTTATCGGTTGACCGGAAATTCGACGGACTGATAAAGCTGCCCCACCTCTTGTATCCCCATCCATTTTTGTTAGGATAGCCCCTGTTATCCCAATTTGATCGTTGAAGGTACGGGTCAATGTTGCAGCCTCTTGACCTGTCATTGCGTCTACTACTAGCAAGGTTTCCTGGGGCTTAACTGCTGCTTTAATTCTCGCAAGTTCGGCCATCATATCTTGATCTATCTGTAGCCGACCTGCTGTATCTATAATTACTGTATCTATACCATCTGCTTTGGCCTGCTCTACTCCTTTTTGAGCAATTTCTACAGGGTCTATATCTGTACCTAATTCAAATACTGATATATCTATCTGTTTACCTAGGGTAACTAACTGGTCAATAGCAGCCGGTCTATATATATCAGTAGCTACTAGCAAAGCACTCCGGTTCTGCTTCCTTAAATGTAGGGCCAACTTAGCTGAGGCTGTGGTTTTCCCTGTTCCCTGTAAACCTGCCATCAGGACAATAGTTGGCGGTT
The DNA here is from genome assembly GCF_002260545.1 of Hydrocoleum sp. CS-953. Taxonomy (GTDB): domain Bacteria; phylum Cyanobacteriota; class Cyanobacteriia; order Cyanobacteriales; family Microcoleaceae; genus Trichodesmium. The sequence continues at coordinate 14,992 of NZ_LGSU01001468.1, forward strand.
GGTCAGCTTTTGCTAAGGGAGCGTTGGTTTCTCCCATTACCTGTGCTAGTTCATCATGGACTATTTTGATGAACTGTTGGTCTGGTCTTACTCCTGTTAATACATTGGCTCCTTTGGCCTTGGTGCTGACCTCGGCTATAAAGTCTTTCACAACTTGTAAGTTTACATCTGCCTCTAGTAGGGCACGACGTACTTCTCGCAGGGCGTCTTGGATATTGGAGTCTGTAATTTTGTCTTGACCCCTTAGTTTTTTCCAGGTTACTTCTAAGCGGTCAGCAAGGGCTTCAAACATAAAGCAATTTCAGCTAGCTAGTAGTAGTTCTTTATTATATATCATTTGACAACTTTTTCTATTTTTTTCCTAATTTTTTTAGTGTTTATCTTTCATTTAACAATTCCCAGCTTTATTGTCTTAGTTAACTGCTTTTTATCTTTAATATCAAAACTTTAATAGTATCTGCTTTGATTCAGACTTTCTCTGGTTTCCACAGGGTTAATATCTATCTATAACCTATTTTACGATCGAATACTTGCACAATTTATCTTTTAGGGTTTTGGCTGCCAATCAGATTTTTTCTACATCTTATATAATTAAGTATTTGAGGAATTTTTCTGCTCCTTTTAGCCTTAAGTTGACAATTCATTTTTTTTTCTCAAAAGACTCTAGGTGAAGCAATAT
>NZ_LGSU01001469.1 GCF_002260545.1 Hydrocoleum sp. CS-953
TCGGCAAATGTGTGGCTGCTGTCTTCGTTGATGGTTATAGTATTATCTGCTGCTGTAGGAGCATCGTTGACTGGGGTGACATTTATTGTTATAGTATTGGCTGTTTCACTTTCGGTTGTGCTGTCGTTGACGCTAAAGTTGAAGTTGGCATAATTTGTACCATTACCATTTTCTGCTGGTGTAAATACTAAGTTGGAAATTTCTGCTCTTGCAATAATTTGGTTGGCTGTTACGTTTGTTCCGTTTAGTTGTAATGTTCCTGCTGTGGGTAGGCTGGTTATGGTAATAGATGCTAGAGTGTCTCCGTCTATGTCGTCAAAACTAAAGTCGGTTTCAGTAAATGTGTGACTGTTGTCTTCTTCTATGGTTATGGTATTGTCTGCTGCTGTGGGGGCATCATTGAGTGCTGTGACATCTATTGTTATGGTATTGGCTATTTGACTGTTTTCTGTGCCGTCGTTGACTGTGAAGTTGAAGTTGGTATTTGTGCCGTTACCATCTGCTTCTGGAGTAAATACTAAGTTGGGAATATCTTCTGCTGTGATAATTTGGTTGGCTGTTACGTCTGTTTCGTTTAGTTGTAATGTTCCTGTTGTGGGTAGGCTGGTGATAGTAATGGATGCTAAGGTATCCCCGTCTATGTCGTCAAAACTAAAGTCGGTTTCAGCAAATCTGTGGCTGCTGTCTTCTTCTATAGTTATTGTATTGTCTGCTGCTACTGGAGCATCGTTAACTGGGGTAACATCTATGGTGATGGTGTTGGCTGTTTGACTTTCTTCTGTGCCGTCGTTGACTGTGAAGTTGAAGTTGGTATTTGTGCCGTTACCATCTGCTTCTGGAGTAAATACTAAGTTGGGAATATCTTCTGCTGTGATAATTTGGTTGGCTGTTACGTCTGTTTCGTTTAGTTGTAATGTTCCTACTGTGGGTGGGGNCCGTCTATGTCGTCAAAACTAAAGTCGGTTTCAGCAAATCTGTGGCTGCTGTCTTCTTCTATAGTTATTGTATTGTCTGCTGCTACTGGAGCATCGTTAACTGGGGTAACATCTATGGTGATGGTGTTGGCTGTTTGACTTTCTTCTGTGCCGTCGTTAACTGTGAAGTTGAAGTTGGCATAATTTGTGCCGTTACCATCTGCTTCTGGTGTGAATACTAAGTTGGGAATATCTTCTGCTGTGATAATTTGGTTGGCTGTTACGTCTATTTCGTTTAGTTGTAATGTTCCTGCTGTGGGGAGGGTGGTTATGGTTATAGATGCTAGAGTGTCTCCGTCTATGTCGTCAAAACTAAAGTCGGTTTCGGTAAATGTGTGACTGTTGTCTTCTTCTATGGTTATGGTATTGTCTGCTGCTGTGGGGGCATCGTTGACTGGGTTAACTACCACATTAACTCTATCTGTATCAATACTAAAGGCTGTAGTCTCACCATTGGTACTAACATCTATGTTTGTGCCTGCTGTACCAAAAGTCTGGTCCCAAGCGCGGAATGTCAGGCCATTGGTTATGCTGCCGTTAAAGTCTGCTGTGGGGGCGAATAATACCCTGGTGTTGGCATCGTCTGGTAATAATAAGGCACTGGTTTCAGATACCACCCCTACTGGAGTCCAGGTTGTGCCACCATTAGTAGTGTAGTGCCAGACACCATTTGTTTCATCTACTGCGGTAATAGCGATACCTGTAACAGGAGGGGGGGTAGTGTCAACATCAGTAACATTAGCGGTTAGATCAACTATTTCGCTGACTAGGTTGCCTACTACTCCGATGGGTATTGTGTCTTCATCTACTGTTAGTTCAATATCGGCAGTTGCTCCAGTCGCATCTAAAGTGTTGTCAAGAACTGGGGCATTGTTTTCAGCGTTGACTGTTATTTCTAATGTTTGGGGTGTACTGTCTATAATACCGTCGTTGACTGTTATTGATATAATCCGACTAGCGGTTGGGTTTTCGGAAATATTTTGGTAACTGATAGCTTCTATTAATGCTTCTACAGCAGCAACTGTAGCGTTGGCAGTGGTTAGGCTTATTTCTAAAATATTACCGTTGACTCCGTTATNTGTTTTCAGCGTTGACTGTTATTTCTAATGTTTGGGGTGTACTGTCTATAATACCGTCGTTGACTGTTATTGATATAATCCGACTAGCGGTTGGGTTTTCGGAAATATTTTGGTAACTGATAGCTTCTATTAATGCTTCTACAGCAGCAACTGTAGCGTTGGCAGTGGTTAGGCTTATTTCTAAAATATTACCGTTGACTCCGTTATTGATAATATCAATATTACCTATAAGGTTCCCTTCGTAGGTAATATTTGTCCCGTCGAAGCCTATTTGACCTACTCCAGTACCAATATTAGCAACGGTTAGTTGGTTTTCAATACCTCCACCAATAGTGTAGTCAATAATAATATTACCACCGTTAAAGTCATTGCTATCTGAGGTGAGAGTAACATCGCTATCTATTATTTGTGCTGCTGGGTTGACAATACTTTCGGTGAATGTGGCGGGGTCTAAGTCAGTTAAGACTGGGACAGATATTGTTTCATAAAGGACAATTTTTTTGTCGTCGAAAGAAGCGCTGAGAACATCAACATCCCCATCACCATCCACATCCGCTGCAAATACTGATTCGGGTCTATCAGCATTAGTAGATATCGTCTGTTCAGTGAAGTTATTACTGCCATTGTTGAGGTACAGGGCGATTTTGTTGTCATCTGCTAAAGCGCTGAGAACATCAACATCCCCATCACCATCCACATCCGCTGCAAATACTGACCTGGCACCATTAGCAGTCGTAGAAATTTCCACCTGTTCAGTGAATTGATTGCTGCCATTATTGAGGTGAAGGGCAATTTTGGGGTTCCCCTGTGAAGCGCTGAGAACATCAACATCCCCATCACCATCCACATCCGCTGCAAATACTGATTCAGCACCATTAGCAGTCGTAGAAATTTCCACCTGTTCGGTGAAGTTGTTACTACCATCGTTGAGGTACAGGCCGATTTTGTTGTCACTGTTTAAAGCACTGAGAACATCAACATCTCCATCACTATCCACATCTACTGCAAATACTGAGAAAGCACCATTAGCAGTGGTAGAAATTTCCACCTGTTCGGTGAAGTTGTTACTACCATCGTTGAGGTACAAGGCTATTTTCTGGTCAGCGTCTAAAGCACTGAGAACATCAACATCCCCATCACCATCCACATCGGCTGCAAATACTGAGACGGCAGTAACATTAGTAGATATGGTCTGTTCGGTGAAGTTATTGCTGCCATTGTTGACGTACAGGGCTATTTCCTTGGCATCCCTGGCAGCACTGAGAACATCAACATCCCCATCACTATCCACATCGGCTGCAAATACTGACCTAGCACCATTTGCAGTAGTAGAAATTTCCACCTGTTCGGTGAAGTTATTGCTGCCATCGTTGACGTACAGGGCTATTTTAGCCTCACCGTCTGAAGCACTGAGAACATCAACATCCCCATCACCATCCACATCGGCTGCAAATACTGATTCAGCACCATCAGCATTAGTAGAAATAACAATCTCATTCGCCCCCACTGCTTTAGACGTAGCATCAGGATTATCTGTAATAGTCAGAGTTGCCGTATCATTCCCTGCAATGGTAGTAACATCATATTGTTCCGGTGCGCCAGTGGGTTGTTCTTCTAAAGTGATGGTGACTGTTTCTCCTGCATCAACAACAGTATCGTCCCTGGGTACTATTTCTATATCAACGCTGGTTTGTCCATCGGGTATAACAACGCTGCCTTTTTCTCCATCAAAAGTTACTGTGGGGACAGTATTCTCTACGGTGCGAACTCCCCTAATGTCGTAGTCGATATTTTGTGTGGCAGTCCCGGAGATGCTAAAGAAGACTGTGATATTGCCGTTGGTGTCGGTATCGCGGGTTATGGTAAAAGTTCCAGGGGTAGCTCCTGCTTCTGTGGGAGTTCCTGTGGCAGTAATGCTGACTTTAGGAATGGATATTGTTTCGTAGAGGGTGATTTTGTCGTCACCTGTGGAAGCACTGAGAACATCAACATCCCCATCACCATCCACATCTGCTGCAAATACTGATTGGGCACCATCAGCATTAGTAGAGATGACTTGTTCAGTGAAGTTATTGCTGCCATCGTTGAGGTACAGGGCGATTTTGTCGTCAACGTTTGAAGCACTGAGAACATCCACATCCCCATCTCCATCCACATCTGCTGCAAATACTGANTTGAGGTACAGGGCGATTTTGTCGTCAACGTTTGAAGCACTGAGAACATCCACATCCCCATCTCCATCCACATCTGCTGCAAATACTGATCTGCCTCCATAGGCAGTAGTAGAGATAACTTGTTCTGTGAAATTATTGCTGCCATCGTTGAGGTACAGGGCGATTTTGTCGTCCTCTATAGAAGCACTGAGAACATCTACATCCCCATCACCATCCACATCCGCTGCAAATACTGAAAAAGCAGCATTAGCATTAGTAGAGATGACCTGTTCTGTGAAATTATTGCTGCCATCGTTGAGGTACAGGGCGATTTTGTCGTCCGCCCGGGAAGCACTGAGAACATCAACATTCCCATCTCCATCCACATCCGCTGCAAATACTGAATGGGGACCATTAGCAGTAGTAGAAATGGTCTGTTCTGTGAAATTATTGCTGCCATCGTTGAGGTACAGGGCGATTTTGTCGTCATATTGTGATCCACTGAGAACATCAACATCCCCATCACCATCCACATCCGCTGCAAATACTGATCTGGCTCCATTACCAGTAGTAGAGATGACTTGTTCGCTAAAAATATTGCTGCCATCGTTGAGGTACAGGGCGATTTTGTCNTAGTAGAGATGACTTGTTCGCTAAAAATATTGCTGCCATCGTTGAGGTACAGGGCGATTTTGTCATCTCGTGAAGCACTAAGAACATCTACATCCCCATCACCATCCACATCAACTGCAAATACTGACCTGAAATCAGCAGTAGTAGAAATAATAATCTCATTCGCTCCTACTGCTTTAGTTGTGGGATCAGGATTATCTGTAATAGTTAGAGTTGCTGTCTCATTCCCTGCAATATTAGTAACATCATATTGTTCTGGTGCGCCAGTGGGTTGTTCTTCTAAAGTGATTGTGACTGTTTCTCCAGGATCGGTTAGAATATCATCCCTGGGTACTATTTGTATATCAACGCTGGTTTCTCCATCAGGAATAACAACGCTGCCTTTTTCTCCATCGAATGTTACTGTGGGGACGGTATTATCTACGGTGCGGACTCCCCTAATGTCGTAGTCGATATTTTGTGTTGCATTGCCAGAGATGGTAAAGAAAACTGTGATATTGCCGTTGATGTCAGTACCACGATCTATGGTAAAAGTTCCAGGGGTAGCTCCTGCTTCCGTGGGAGTTCCTGTGGCAGTGATGCTGACTCTAGGAATGGATATTGTTTCGTAGAGGGTGATTTTGTTGTCTAAGCGTGAAGCACTGAAAACATCCACATCTCCATCACCATCCACATCCGCTGCAAATACTGAGGCGGCAGCATTTGCATTAGTCGAAATAACTTGTTCAGTGAAGTTATTGCTGCCATCATTGAGGTACAGAGCTATTTTATTGTCATTTTGTGATGCACTGAGAATATCGACATCCCCATCACCATCCACATCTGCTGCAAATACTGAGTTAGCAATATCAGCGTTAGTAGAGATAACTTGTTCAGTGAAGTTATTGCTACCATTGTTGAGGTACAGAGCTATTTTGTCGTCTAAGTATGAAGCACTGAGAACATCAACATCCCCATCACCATCCACATCGGCTGCAAATACTGAACGGGCACCATCAGCATTAGTAGAGATAACTTGTTCAGTGAAGTTATTGCTGCCATCGTTGAGGTACAGGGCGATTTTGTCGTCTAAGCGTGAAGCACTGAGAATATCCACATTCCCATCTCCATCCACATCTGCTGCAAATACTGATATGGCAACATCAGCATTAGTAGATATTACTTGTTCAGTGAAGTTATTGCTGCCATCGTTGAGGTACAGGGCGATTTTGTCGTCTAAGCGTGAAGAACTGAGAATATCCACATTCCCATCTCCATCCACATCTGCTGCAAATACTAATGTGGCAGCATCAGCATTAGTAGATATTACTTGTTCAGTGAAGTTATTGCTGCCATCGTTGAGGTACAAGGCGATTTTGTCCTCTAAGCGTGAAGCACTGAGAATATCGACATTCCCATCTCCATCCACATCTGCTGCAAATACTGAACGGGCACCATCAGCATTAGTAGAAATGGTTTGTTCAGTGAAATTATTGCTGCCATCATTGAGGTACAGGGCGATTTTGTCATCATCAAATGAAGCACTGAGAACATCTACATCTCNCCCATCTCCATCCACATCTGCTGCAAATACTGAACGGGCACCATCAGCATTAGTAGAAATGGTTTGTTCAGTGAAATTATTGCTGCCATCATTGAGGTACAGGGCGATTTTGTCATCATCAAATGAAGCACTGAGAACATCTACATCTCCATCACCATCGACATCGGCTGCAAATACTGAACGGGCGTTGGCAGCATTAGTAGAAATAATAATCTCATTCGCCCCTACTGCTTTATTTGTGGGATCGGGATTATCCGTAATAGTCAGAGTTGCAGTCTCATTCCCAGGAATTGGAGTAACATCATATTGTTGCGGTGCGCCGATGGGTTCATTTGTGAGGGTGAGGGTGACTGTTTCTGCCCCTTCAATAATGGTATCGTCCCTGGGTACTATTTCTATATCAACGCTGGTTTGTCCATCTGGTATAACAACGCTGCCTTTTTCTCCATCAAAAGTTACTGTGGGGACAGTATTCTCTACGGTGCGAACTCCTCTAATGTCGTAGTCAATATTTTGTCTGGCAGTGCCTAAGATGGTAAAGAAGACTGTTATATTGCCGAGGGTATCGTCCCGACTCACAGTAAAGATGGCAGGTATTGGGCCAGCTTCATTAGGAGTTCCGGTTTGGGTAATTTGAACGGTAGCCATAATTGTTTTTGGTAGTAATAAAGTAGATGTGTTAGACTATGAGATTGCTTTCCTGACGGAATGCTCCGCAAACGTTCCTAGCAATGACAGTTGAGATTGCTTTCCTATTCTTGAGATTGCTTCGTTCCTCGCAATGACTATTGGAACTTTGTTCCTCCCCTTGGATGGACAAGATATTAGACTGTCATTGCGAGGAGGTACGACGTTTGCGTAGCATTCCGGAGGAAAGCAATCCCATTCATTGTGGTTGTTTTCCCATTATCAGAGATTGCTTCGTTCCTCGCAATGACAATTGAGATTCCCTATCTTTTTTAAACTTCAACANCCGCCTCAACTCATCTGTTTCTTGTAAACCAATACAACCTGGATATCGTACTCCGGGTAATACTGCTACGTCATACAATTCGACAATTATTCCTTCGACACGCAGCCAATGAACAATATCCCCAGTGTCCAAGTTAATCACTTGCAGCCCACAAAAGGCCGTTGCTCCCTTCGCTGCTAATCTCTCTTGGAGAACTAAACCTGAAAAAGTTTGTTCTCGTTCTCTCGGTCTGGACAAACCTACGATAGCGTAGTTTTTCCAAAACGTCATCCCTCGCAAGTATCCCCCACAAAACTTGACTGGTTGAAATTTGCCTGTTTGGAAATCTAGATAACCAAATTCTCCTTTTCCCGAATTTAGCAACCACAATTTATTTTGATAAAAGCGGGGAGAATGGGGCATCGAAAGTTCAGTGGCAATAATTTCTTTACTAGATACATCAATCACACAACCTCCATTCCGCCGTTGGTCTCGCCACCCATCTACAACATCGGACTGACCACAAGCAGTTACATAGGCTGGTTTTCCCTCAACTATGGCCAAACCATTAAGATGACAGCGCTCTTCGGGGGTCACTTTAGAAATAAATGGTGGTTTCCAGAGGGGAGTAAAACTGTAGCGATCGCTCAATGTAGCCAAACAATCAAATAAAGTATTGACAAAAATGACTTTTTGTGTATAATTATCTCCCCATTGAGCCTGGACAATATCATGTATATCTAACTGACCAGTCATCCAACTGCGACGAGGGACATACATTTTGTCACGGTCTTTAAACAATTGGCCTTTTTCCACCATATTTTCTAACTGCCAGACCTGGTAGCGAGTGGCCAAAGTTAAGGTATCAGCAGTTGCATAAAGTCCCATCGGGCGATCGAAAGTCCGCATAGTTGCCGACAAACTACCATCAGGTTTAATCCCGATGAAAAACAGTCGATTAGATTGATAAGTAGTGAATGCTAGACTCAACTTTTCAGTATTCAACCAGTCAATAAATTGTTGAGAACCGAAAATTTCAAATGAGGCTTTTTCTGACACTAAGTCCCCCCTAATTTTTACTTGTTATTTTGTCATGGCGAGGGGAGATTAATAGCCTTTTGCTGATTGGTTTCTCTCTTATACCCGCCGTGGCCATCTCCCTAGAGATTGCTTCGTTTCACTCGCAATGACAAAGTAAAGTCATGGCGAGGAGGGATTATAGCCTTTTACTGAAGGGATTGCTTCTGTCCACTCTGTTCCCCTTGCTATCGCAAAGCTTCGCTAACGCAATGACAGGGTAAAGTCATGGTGAGGGGGTTGAGAGCCGTTTGCTGATTGGTTTTCCCCTTATACCCGCCGTGGCCATCTCCCTAGAGATTGCTTCTCTCCACTCCGTTCCGCTCGCAATGACAAGGTAAAGTCATGGCGAGGGGGGGGTTCCAGAATTTCGAGTATTACTTTGCTCCTTATCCCCCCGTGGCCATCTCCCTAGAGATTGCTTCTCTCCACTCCGTTCCGTTTGCAATGACAGGCGACAATTAGATTATTTCTAAATACAGGTCTTTCCATTCTGGATTAATACTATTAATTAAGTTAATTTTTTTCTGTCGAGAGCCTGCTTTTATTTGTTTTTCGCGGGCGATCGCTTGGGAGATATCTTCATACATTTCGTAGTAAACCAGTTTATTGACGTTATATCTTTTGGTAAAGCCTTCTACAATTTTTGATTTGTGTTCGTAAATTCTTCTGATTAAATCGTTGGTGACACCAGTGTAAAGAACGGTGTTACGTTTATTGGTCATTATGTATATATAACATTCTTTCTGCATTGCTATTTTTTGATTGAAAATTAGATAGTGGGGATTGCTTCGTTTCTCTCGCAATGACAAAGTAAAGTCATGGCGAGGGGGGGGGTTCCAGAATTTGAAGTATTACTTTGAGCGTTATCCCCCCGTGGCCATCTCCTGATAGATTCCTTCGTTCCCCTCGCAATGACAGATTAGAGTCATGGGAAGGGGGATTGAGAATCTAACGATGCCAAATTTCTTCTAATGCCACTTCCAAACTGGCCACAAAATCAGATAGATTAAACAAAGGACTATTTCGCATCTTTAATTTCTCTCGCAACGGTAGTAACTCTTCTGAATGAGTACCCATAAATACCGCTTTCTGTTCATATTCCTCCAGACTATGACAAATCATTTCCTCTATTCCAGCACTTGCACAAATACTGGCCCCCATCCGAGCTGCATTAGTAGAACCTGGTTTTGTCAAGACTGGTAAACCTGCGTATAAAGCACAGACATTGGTAGAACCGCCATTATAAATTAGGGTATCTAAAGCTAAATTGGCCAAAGACAACCGAGCTAGATATTCTGGGTGTGGAATTTTTTGGGCAAAAATTAGTCTTTCGGGTTTTACCCCTCTATTTTTGGCACTCTGGCGTAAGTTTTCTATGGCTTCTTCTACTGTAAAAGACAACCATAAAACACTACCTTCTACTTGTTGTAATATTCGCATCCAAATATCAAATAATTCAGGAGTAATTTTATAGTGGCGATTAAAACAGGCAAAAACAAAACCCTCTTCTGGTAAACCAAAATCTGTTCGACTAAAATCCTTTTGAGAAATATCCATGGGCGAACAAGGAAATTGATGGGGTAAATAGATAATTTCCTCACTGTAATGTTCTGCTAATTCTGGAGGTACTACCCATTTATCTGTTAATAAATATCTGATAAAATTTGCCCCCATTGTATTAGGATAACCGAGAAATGTTGCTTGGACTGGCGCTGGTTTATAAGCCAATATTTTCGTTTCACTGTAACCCGTATAACCTGCTAAATCTATTAATATATCAATCCCATCCCTGTTAATTTGACGGGCAGAATTTTCGGCAGACATTTCGTCAAGATACCGGAATTCATCGCAGCCATTTTTGATAGTTTGTGTTACTTCATCATTAGCATTTAATAAGTGGTAGGCAAAGACTTCAAATTTGTCTCGGTTATGCTGTTCAAATATGCCAGAAATTAATCGTCCGACAGCATGACCATAAAAATCACAAGAAACGTAACCTATCCGCAATTTAGTTGTTTTTTGAGGATAAGAAAATTCCAGTTTATTATTAGCAATCTGATGGTTAATTGATTCAGCTTTCTGTATAGCAACTGCCAAAGATAAATCTTGTGGTAAAGGAATTAAATTTAAGTGAAAAGGTGCGATAGTAAAACCACCTTTTTTCTTTTTCACATATTTAGCAGTTGAGTCGATTAACTGTGTAACAAAATCATCATAATTTTCCCAGTCACAGAGGTTGAGCTTGACAAAGCTAATATGACCGAACAAATATTCGGCGGTAGGGTTAATTTTTTGGCATCTTTCATAGGCAATTTTAGCAAGAGAAAATTGAGATTGAAATTCCCAGATTTGCCCTAATTGGAAATAAGCATCAATGTAATTTGGTTGATATTTTACGGCAAGTNGATAAATCTTGTGGTAAAGGAATTAAATTTAAGTGAAAAGGTGCGATAGTAAAACCACCTTTTTTCTTTTTCACATATTTAGCAGTTGAGTCGATTAACTGTGTAACAAAATCATCATAATGTTCCCAGTCACAGAGGTTGAGCTTGACAAAGCTAATATGACCGAACAAATATTCGGCGGTAGGGTTAATTTTTTGGCATCTTTCATAGGCAATTTTAGCAAGAGAAAATTGAGATTGAAATTCCCAGATTTGCCCTAATTGGAAATAAGCATCAATGTAATTTGGTTGATATTTTACGGCAAGTTTAAATAACTTAATGGCATCCTCTAATTTAATTTGTTGTTTGTAAACTAAGCCTAAGTGGTACAAAGCATGAACATAATCTGGTTTTATTTTTAAGGCACGTTTTAATCCCTCTTCTGCTTTTTTAAGCTCTCCTTTACAGAGGTGAATTGAGGCAATATTGGTAATAGTTNAATTTGTTGTTTGTAAACTAAGCCTAAGTGGTACAAAGCATGAACATAATCTGGTTTTATTTTTAAGGCACGTTTTAATCCCTCTTCTGCTTTTTTAAGCTCTCCTTTACAGAGGTGAATTGAGGCAATATTGGTAATAGTTGGGTGAAAATTAGGTTTAATTTTTAAAACATTTTCATAACAAATAATTGCTTCTTTTAATAAACCTTTATTTTGTCGTAAAACACCTAAATTATTATGAGCAGGAACATAATTATGGTCAGCTTCTATCGCTTTTTTAAAATATATAGCAGCTTCTTCATATTTACCCTGTTTTTTCAAATTTTTTCCTTGCTCAAAATAAGCTTTGGCTTTTTGGGGGTTATTTTTGCTGATGTTGGGATTAGAAATAAAACTAAATGAAGGTTGTTCTACAGGCTTATTTGAAATGATATAAATTAGAGCAATAGCTGCAATTAATCTTTCCTGTTGTTCCCAATCAACTGCTAGAAATAGCCATACTGGTAAAGGCAATGAAAAATATTTTCTTTTAGGTTTAACTGTTGAAGAAGAAACCGAAAAATTATTCACTTTTGCCTGACTTCCTATTGTTACTAATTTAGCCATATCTCCAGCTTGAAAACCCAAAGCCTTCGAACACTTAACCCCCGGCAAAACTGCTACATCATAAAGTTCAATTATTTCTGGATCTAGTTGTAACCACTCAACAATATTTCCACTTTTCAAATCAATAATTACTATTCCACAACGAATATCTGTGTTCNCCGAAAAATTATTCACTTTTGCCTGACTTCCTATTGTTACTAATTTAGCCATATCTCCAGCTTGAAAACCCAAAGCCTTCGAACACTTAACCCCCGGCAAAACTGCTACATCATAAAGTTCAATTATTTCTGGATCTAGTTGTAACCACTCAACAATATTTCCACTTTTCAAATCAATAATTACTATTCCACAACGAATATCTGTGTTCCGTTTTTTTAACCTTTCTTCTACTAACAAATCTGAGAAATAATCATGGCTTAACTTCGATAACCCCACCACGGCAAAATCACCAATAAAAGTTAAACTTCTCCCATAACCAGGACAGAAAGTTATAGGTAAAAATTTGCCATTTTCAATGTAACCAAAATCTCCTGTTCCTGAGTTGAGCAACCACAATTTTCCCCTATACCATCTTGGTGAATGTGGCATTGATAACCCATCAGCAATAATTTCATTAGTATTAATTTTAATAACGACACCTCCATCACGCCTCACACTTTGCCAACCCAAGGCAACATCAGAACGACTAATAGCAGTGACATAGCGCGGTTGCCCTTCTACCGTAGCGAGGCCATTAAGATGACATCGGTCTTCGGGAGCGACTTGAGAAATAAAGGACGGTTTCCACAGAGGTGTAAAACTGTGTTTGGAGTGAAGAGTTGCCAGACAACTATATTGAGTATTAATAAAAATTATGTCGCCCTTGTCATCTTCTACTAAGTCATGGATGTCTAAGTCTCCAGTAGTGTATGCCATGCGAGGAACGTACAGGACATCATATTTGTCTTGTAAAAGTTCTCCATTTTCGAGTACATTTTCCAACCGCCAAATTTGGTATTGGGTGGATAGATATAGGCGATCGCTCTTTGCATAAAGTTTCCTGGGGCGATCAAACTCCCAAACAGGACTGGACATTTGACCGTCAGATTTGACTCCAATGAAGCAGAGACAATTTGTCCTAGAGGTAAATGCTAAACTTAACTGATGTTTGTTTAACCATTCCAGAAAGTGGAGAGAGTAAGTAACTTTTAGGGTTTTGGTGATGGGAGGTAATTTTTTCATTAATATCACTATCACTAAAAATTTATTAAAATTTAGAGAAAAATATAGAAATACATAATTATTTGTTGGAGCTGAAAGTTGCTCTTTAACTTTGTCATACTTAACTATAAAAAGGTGAAGATTTTTTTATGAAATTAACTAAATTAAAATTTTATACCATAACAACTCTGACTATAATTTTAGGCAAATTAGCAACAACACTCCCTGCCAACTCCCAACCCATAACCCCTGCCAGTGATGGTACAGGAACAACTGTAAATCAAAACGGCAACCAATTTAACATCCAAGGTGGAACTCACAATGGATCTAACCTATTTCACAGTTTCGAGCAATTTAACCTCAATAGTAACCAAACCGCTAATTTCCAAACCACCCCAGACACCCAGAATATTCTTGGCAGAGTCACAGGAGGCAATGCTTCAATTATCAACGGTTTGATCCAAGTTATCGGCAGTAACTCCAACCTCTTTCTCATCAACCCCGCAGGCATAATGTTTGGTCCTAACGCCAGCCTTAATATACCCGCCTCATTCAGCGTCACCACAGCCACAGGTATTGGCTTTAACAACAATAATTTCTGGTTTAAAGCTATGGGAACAAACGACTACTCAAAATTAATCGGAACCCCCAGTGGATATAGATTTAACTCATCTAACTCAGGCGCTCTAGTTAATCAAGGAAATCTCAGTTTAAACCCAGGAGAAAATCTGACATTGCTAGGTAACACAGTCATCAACACAGGACAACTATCCACTCCAGGCGGTAACATCACCATCGCAGCAGTAGAAGGCAGTAACACCCTGAGAATATCTCAACCAGGACATTTATTAAGTTTGGAAGTCAACCCAAAAAAAGTAAATGAGGAAAATATTTCTCAGATAGATACCGTACTTTTACCAAAATTATTAACAGGTGGAGACAACAAACACGCTACATCTATAGAAATTAATGCTGATGGTAATGTAGTGTTGACAGATAATGTAACAATTGCCAATACTTCAGGAGACACTATTGTTTCAGGAAATATAGATGTATCAACTTCCGATAATATGGTCGGACAAGTTAATGTCTTGGGCGATCGCGTAGCTCTCATAAATGCCAATATTAATGCTGATGGTTTAAATGGTGGGGGAACAGTATTAATTGGAGGTGACTTTCAAGGTAATGGTATAGTTCCCAATTCTCAGGAAACTTTTGTTAATCAAAACTCATTTATTTCCGCCGATGCTATGACAAATGGAGATGGAGGAAGAGTAATAGTTTGGTCAGATGGAATGACTAATTTTGACGGAAATATTAGTGCAAAAGGAGGAGAAAATTATGGTGATGGAGGCTTTGTAGAAGTATCAGGAAAACAAGGATTAAATTTTAACGGCCAGGTTAATGTTAGTGCTGAATTTGGCAATACAGGAACAATATTATTAGACCCAGAAAATATTATTTTAGGGGGTTCAGAAAGTAATACTTCCCTAGAAAACTCAGAGGGTAATATTATTCTCCAAGCGGATAACGACATAACAATTAATGAAAATATAGAAAGAGACTCATCTGTACAATTAGAAGCCGGACGCAGTATTAATATCAATGCTGATATTAACACATCAGGTGGGAATGGAAATATCAACTTATTTGGTAATAATGACCAGATCAATTCTGTTGACCGGAGTGATGGAGCAGCATCAATAAATCAATTAGACGGAACAACATTAAATGCCGGAAATGGTACTATTAATATTCAGTTAGGAAATTTAGGAGAAGTCGGCGATATAAATCTGGCAAACTTAACAACAACAGGGCAGGTATTAGTCAATGCAAATGGAGGAAATATTACTAGAGTTTCTGAGAATTCATTGATAACTGCAGGTAGTGGTTTATTTCTAACTTTTGACAGTGGAGGGATAGGGTCAAGTGATGCACCATTGCAGTTAAATGTGCTTTCTTTAGAGTCAGTTGCCGGGAATAGTGGAGCATTTTTTGAGTCGTTGGAAAGTGTGAATATTGGTGGAGTNTATCAACTTATTTGGTAATAATGACCAGATCAATTCTGTTGACCGGAGTGATGGAGCAGCATCAATAAATCAATTAGACGGAACAACATTAAATGCCGGAAATGGTACTATTAATATTCAGTTAGGAAATTTAGGAGAAGTCGGCGATATAAATCTGGCAAACTTAACAACAACAGGGCAGGTATTAGTCAATGCAAATGGAGGAAATATTACTAGAGTTTCTGAGAATTCATTGATAACTGCAGGTAGTGGTTTATTTCTAACTTTTGACAGTGGAGGGATAGGTTCAAGTGATGCACCATTGCAGTTAAATGTGCTTTCTTTAGAGTCAGTTGCCGGGAATAGTGGAGCATTTTTTGAGTCGTTGGAAAGTGTGAATATTGGTGGAGTTAGTGAAGAGGTAAATGGTATTTCCACTATTGCTGGAGGAGATATTGTTCTGAGCAGCGGAGGAGATGTGACAGTAACTGAAGATATTTTTACTGATATTTCTGGTAGCGAGCTAGGAGGAGATGTCAATATTAGAGTTGTTGGGAAATAACTTAGATTACAAAAAAAATAAAATGAAAACAGATATATTTAGTTAGTGATTTTATTATTTATGCTG